>NZ_JBFUID010000009.1:0-122861 GCF_056402055.1 Pseudomonas sp. P4_C4
CACCTGATCGGCGGGCAGGCGCCGTCGGCGAATGGTGGCCTGACTGGATAGATCCAGCGCAGACGCTACCCACTCAATCGGGATGTTTTGGGTGAAGGTGCTCAGGTCGCAAAAGTTGAAAAGGTCGCCGAGGTCGAGCAGGTCCTGTTGAACAGACATAAAAAATCCGATGCCAGAGGTCTGGCATCGGATTTTCGGGGAAGCCCGGCTGGGACTCAAATACTTAAGTGAACAGCATTACGGTTGGTTCGGGGCTTTTTTGTGGCTCATTGTCCCGTCCTGAAATAGGTTTACACCTGTTTCAGGACGGGACAGTACACTAAAGTGGAATTATTCTGGCTGTTTAAATATAAAACAGCTGGAATAATGGCAGTTAGCATGTCTTCCTAAAGGAAATCAGCGTCACGAGAATGGTGTCTTTTTCAATGCCCCAATCGCCGCTCATTTTTTCCTTTAAGTGCTATTATTCTGGCAGTTATAGCGCCTTAATGAAGGAATATTGGCATATGGCCAAGAAGACAGCTCCACTCTTGCCCGCCGCTTCCAGACTACTTTCCGAGTTCGGCGAGCGACTGAAACTCGCTCGCCTACGCCGCAAACTCACAGCTAAACAAGTCGCTGAGAGGTCGGGAATGTCACTGACAACCTTGCGCTCTCTGGAATCAGGTGGCTCAGGGGTGACCATCGGCGCCTACCTGTCTGTCATGCAAGTTCTGGGTCTGGAAAAAGACTTGAACAAACTCGCGGCAACCGATGAGGTGGGGCGGCAACTGCAGGACGCACAACTCAAACCCAAGGCAACCTCAGTCAAAGACTCGAACCCACGAGTACGCCGAATAAGCGCAGTAAAAAAAGCCTCCCCAATACCTGAAAAAGATACTGGAGTGATTGAAAGTACCACCCACACAGAAGAGCTATCCGCTGACTTCCCCTTCAACACCCACTCACTTTCCAGTCTGTTGACCAAGAAAAAAACCAAGCCCGCGACAGGTGAAAAATGACGCAAATTGCGGTGTATGCCGATTGGGAATCCTTGAATGGGCCCAGACGTCTCGGTTTCTTGCATGCCCGAAAAGCCCGCTCCACGGACGTCTTCGAGTTTGAATACGACGCCGCTGCGTTAGCTGACCCCGAGTTGAACTTCACACCCCTGGACCCTCGAATCGGGCTCTATGAGGGTCGTCAGTTCCCGGGGCAACATCAAAGCCGATTTGGCGTGTTCGCTGACTCAAGCCCGGATCGGTGGGGTCAACTGTTGATGAAGCGGCGACTGGAGCGCGATATCCGCGACGGCTTGGCTGCCAAAGGCAGCAAGCTCCACGAGTCGGATTTCCTGTTAGGCGTACATGACCTCTATCGGGTCGGTGCAATCCGCTACAAGCTCAATGACCAAGGCAACTTTCTCGATGATCGCGATGGCGTGGCCGCCCCACCCTTCATTGAGTTGCGGGCGTTGGAACAAGCAAGCCGAGCTCTGGAAAACGATCCGGACAACACCTCACTCGATGGCCGCGAGTGGCTGAGAATGCTGATCGCACCTGGAGGCTCACTGGGTGGCGCCCGCCCCAAGGCCAGCGTTGCAGACGAGCACGGTCACTTGTGGATTGCCAAGTTCCCCAGCACCCGCGACGACTATGACATTGGCGCTTGGGAACTGGTGGTGAATGCCTTGGCCAGTCATTGTGGCCTGCGAGTCGCGACCGGTATCGCCCGACGCTATGCCAGTGATCATCACTGCTTCATGGTCAAGCGATTCGATCGTACTGAACGGGGTGGCCGACTGCATTTTGCCTCAGGCATGACCATGACTGATCGCGTTGACGGTGACGATGCCTCCGTCGGCGCAAGCTACCTTGAGTTAGCCGAAGTGCTCATGGAACATGGCTCGCAAACCAACGCTGACCTTCGAGAGTTGTGGTCTCGGATTGTTTTCAACATCCTGGTCTCCAACACCGACGACCATCTGCGCAACCATGGTTTTATCCTTGATCCGGATCGTGGATGGCGATTGTCTGCCGCCTATGACATGAACCCGGTGGCCCACGCCGACGGCTTGAAGCTCAACATCACCGATACCGATAACGCACTGGATCTGGAGCTGGCCCGGGAAGTGGCAGAGTATTTTCGGGTCGGTCGTGCGGATGCAGAAAACATCATCGACAGCTTCAAAGAAGTTGTCAGCCAATGGCCAACACTAGCGGGGGCTTTGGGGCTATCGAAACGTGAGCAGGATAATATGGCGCCTGCATTTCGATTAGCGGAACCTATGCAATGAACCTCGCCCCCAACCTCCCTGACGACCACTTGATGCAGCAACTCATGCAACTGCTGCATGAAGAACTCGGCCTGCCCGAACGCAAAACCATCAGCCTCGGCACCTCGATAAACTTCGACCTGGGTTGCAACGGCACCGATGCTCAACACCTGATCGAAACCCTGGAAAACCACTTTGCCATCGATTTCGTGGATTTCGACAGCTATCGCTATTTCCAGCCCGACGGCCACGATGTGAATCTAAAGCGAAAAGCCAAGGGTCGCGGCGAGAAGGTGCCATTGACCATCGGCATGCTCTACCGGGCCGTTCAGGCTCAGCGCTGGGACACGCAGGAGTTGGAAGGCCTGTAACGACGCGCACGAAAAAGCCGCCCCGAAGGGCGGCTTTTTCATTGCATCAAACCAACGCTTACAGCTTTGGACCAGCAGCCTTGATCGCGTCGCTCACTTCGAACTTCTTGAAGTTCTCGATGAACAGGCCGGCCAATGCTTTGGCGGCTTCGTCGTAGGCGGCTTTGTCGGCCCAGGTGTTGCGTGGGTTCAGCAGGCCAGTCTCAACGCCCGGTACGGCCACTGGCACGTCGAGGTTGATGGTGTCCAGGTGCTCGGTCTCGGTACCGATCAGCGCGCCGCTCTGGATCGCTGCGATCACGGCGCGGGTGGTCGGGATGTTGAAGCGCTTGCCGACGCCGTAGCCACCGCCGGTCCAGCCGGTGTTGACCAGGTAGACCTTGGAGCCGAAGCCGCGGATGCGCTTGATCAGCAGCTCAGCGTATTCACCGGCCGGACGCGGGAAGAACGGTGCGCCGAAGCAGGTGGAGAAGGTCGACTTGATGCCGCTGCCCGAACCCATTTCGGTCGAACCGACCAGTGCGGTGTAACCGGACAGGAAGTGGTAAGCCGCTTGTTCTTCGTTGAGGATCGACACTGGCGGCAGCACGCCGGTCAGGTCGCAGGTCAGGAAGATCACAGCGTTCGGCTCGCCACCGAGGTTCTTCTCGGAACGCTTGGCAACGTGCTCCAGCGGGTAGGCGGCACGGCTGTTCTGGGTCAGGCTGACATCGGCGTAGTCGGCGTGCTTGGCGTCATCGATGACGACGTTTTCCAATACCGCGCCGTGCTTGATGGCTTTCCAGATAACCGGCTCGTTCTTCTCGGACAGGTCGATGCACTTGGCATAGCAACCGCCTTCGATGTTGAACACAACGCCTTCGCCCCAGCCGTGCTCGTCGTCACCGATCAGGTAACGGCTTTCGTCGGCGGACAGGGTGGTTTTACCAGTGCCGGACAGACCGAAGAACAGGGTCACGTCGCCCTCTTCGCCGATGTTGGCGGCGCAGTGCATTGGCAGTACGTCGGCAGCCGGCAGCAGGAAGTTCTGCACCGAGAACATGGCTTTCTTCATTTCACCGGCGTAACGCATGCCGGCGATCAGCACTTTCTTCTGTGCGAAGTTGAGGATCACACAGCCGTCGGAGTTGGTGCCGTCACGCTCTGGCACGCACTCGAAGTTGGCAACGTTGAGGACCTGCCACTCGTCACGACCCGCCGGGTTGTACTGAGCCGGGTTGATGAACAGGCAACGGCCGAACAGGTTCTGCCAGGCAGTCTGGGTGGTCATCTTCACGGCCAGATAGTGCTCGGAAGCCGCACCTACATGCACGTGGGAAACGAAATGCTCTTGCGCGTTATTGAATGCCTCAACGCGAGCCCACAGGGCGTCGAACTTGTCGGCCGGGAACTTGCGGTTGATCGGGCCCCAGGCGATGGCGGCCTGGGTGCTTGGCTCTTCAACGATGAAACGATCGACTGGCGAACGGCCGGTACGGTGACCGGTACGAACAACCAGTGCGCCGGTATCGGCAAGCTCGCCTTCACCGCGGTTGAGGGCTTCTTTAACCAGATCATCAACACTCAGATCGGTGTACACGGCATTGTTGGCTTGCGTCATGAGGTTCCCCGTCGGCCAGTGGCCGAGTGCTCCAAACGTTTTTGTAGTAGAAAGTCGTGCACTACTACCGCGAAAAAAGTGGGCCGGATTATGCCAGAAAAGCCCAAAAAGAGTAGGCCCCTCCTGTCGTAACGGCATTAATCCGGCGGCAGCCAGTGAATTTACCTGCGCTGAATCGTTTTAGTGACGGGTATCTGACGGCGTCTCGATACCCGCACCGGCGAACAATTGAGTCACGTCGGCGGCATCGAACAGGTAGCGCTGGTTGCAGAACTGGCAATCGATCTCGATGTTGCCACCGTGCTCGACAACCAATTGCTGCGCGTCTTCCATACCCAGACTGACCAGCGCATTGGCTGAACGTTCGCGGGAGCAGCTGCAGCGAAAGCGCAACTTCTGCACATCGAACAGACGCACCTGCTCTTCGTGGTAGAGACGATGTAGCACGGTTTCGTTGTCCAAGCCCAGCAGTTCATCGGCGGTCAGGGTGGTGGCCAATGCGGTGAGGTGCTGCCAGCTGGCAGCGCGGTCCTCTTCGTCTTTAAGGCGGTCGGCGGGCAGTTGCTGCAGCAACAGGCCACGGGCGCGGCGGCCATCGGCGCAGAGCTTGATACGCGTGCCAATCTGCTGCGACATGACGAAGTAGTTGGTAAAGCAGTCGGACAACGTTTCGCCATCCAGATCGACGACGCCCTGGTAGCGTTGGCCCTGTTTCGGGTCGACGGTCAATGTCAGCGAGCCATCCGGCATCAAGTCGGCCAGGGTAGCGTCGGGGGCAATGCGGTCCGCTTCGTAACGGGCCAGGCCACGAATATCGCGCTCGCTGGAGCACTCGATCATCAGCAGCGGGATCGGACCTTCAGAGCGGGCCTGCAGGATCAGCAAGCCATCGAACTTCAACGCGCCGACCAGCAACGATGCAGCCGCCATCAGCTCGCCGAGCAGTTGCGCGACCGGCTGCGGGTAGGCGTGTTTGGCCAGGACTTCGGCGTAGCTGAGCTCCAAAGAGACCAGCTCGCCACGGGTGTCGCTGTCATCGAAGATGAAGCGTTGGGTGAAGTCGTTATCCGATAGGTCGGTCATAAGTCTGGGTATCTGAAGTGGTGACAAAAGTGATTACAGAATTCGAGGTTACGCCTTGGCCATAGCGTCTTGCTGTCTGGTTATGGCTTACAGGCCGGCGACTGCGTGCGCTTTACGACGAATGGCACTGCCAATGGCTCATGCAGGGTAGGCGAATTACCACATATGGCTACGCGCAAGCACAATTACAAGTCTTTGCCTGTATGAGTGATCGACGGACCCGGTCAATCATTCGTTGCTGCTGCCACGAAACTTGAACAGATCCCGCCGCTGTTTCTTGCTCGGTTTGCCATCGGTGCTCACGCCCAGAGCGCCTGCTTTACGCTCGGCGGCGGCGTTTTCGCGCTTGGCGATGCTGGCTTCGGTTTCGGCGTACAGCATCTGCGCTTCCGGCGCGCCACGGCGAACGATCGACAGCGCCTGAACCACCACCGTGCGCTCGTCGAAACCGGTACGAATCACGAATTCATCGCCGATACGTGGTTCCTTGCCGGGCTTGCAGCGCTCACCCCGGCAATGCACCTTGCCGCTTTCAATCGCCGCTTTGGCCAAGGCCCGGGTTTTGTAAAAACGCGCAGCCCACAACCATTTATCGAGGCGGACTTTGTCGTCCTCTTCGTTTTTTTGTGCCATGGAATTTCCTCATTCTGAAATATTGGTGAACTGTACTACCGTTTCTGTCGTACCAAGAATTACTCCGTCCCGGACTACAATGCTGACATTCCATAACCTCCTTGCGGGGCTGGAAATCCGGGCCGTAGATATCTGTCGCCTTTTAATCATTATTCTGCGTGAATACCGCGAATTCGGTCGCCYGCGGCCACCGCGGCTTCTACCGGTTGAGCAATATTGAAGACATTTGACCATTTGACCGTTATCGGTCTGCGCGAGTGGGTGGCGCTCCCTGATTTGGGAGTCGCCGGCCTTCGGGCAAAAATCGATACCGGCGCCAGCACCTCAAGCCTCCACGCCACCGAAATCGAGCCGTTCGAGCGCGACGGCGAGCAGTGGGTGCGTTTCACGGCACACCTGGGCACGGTGGTGCAGTTGCGTCACCGTCGCTGCGAAGCACCGCTGGTGACAAGGAAAACCATTAAAAGCTCAAACGGTCACGCGCAGGTGCGATACGTGATCAGCACCACCCTGGCCCTTGGTGATCGGGTCTGGCGGGTCGAGTTCACGCTCGCCTGCCGCAAGTCCATGCGTTATCGCCTGCTGCTCGGCTCCAAAGCCCTGATCCACGGCCAGTTGGTGGTCAATCCGGGCATCAAGTATGTACAAGACAAGCCGGTGTTCCCGGTATCTACCTCCTCCACAGGTGTTGCATGAAGATCGCTGTGCTGTCGCGGAACCCGCGTCTGTATTCCACCCGTCGTCTGGTCGAAGCCGGTACCGAGCGTGGCCATGAAATGGTGGTGGTCGACACCTTGCGCGCCTACATGAACATCGCCAGCCACAAGCCGCAGATCCACTACCGCGGCAAACCGCTGGAGGGTTTCGATGCGGTGATTCCACGGATCGGTGCGTCCGTGACCTTTTATGGCTGCGCAGTGCTGCGCCAGTTCGAAATGATGGGGGTATTTCCACTCAACGAATCGGTGGCCATTGCCCGTTCGCGGGACAAGCTGCGTTCGCTGCAATTGCTGTCTCGTCGCGGGATCGGTTTGCCGGTGACCGGCTTTGCCCACTCCCCCGATGACATTCCCGACCTGATCGAAATGGTCAACGGCGCGCCGTTGGTGATCAAGGTGCTGGAAGGTACCCAGGGCATCGGCGTGGTGCTGTGCGAAACCGCCACGGCCGCGGAATCGGTGATCGAGGCATTCATGGGCCTCAAGCAGAACATCATGGTTCAGGAGTACATCAAGGAGGCTGGCGGGGCGGATATTCGCTGCTTCGTCGTCGGTGACAAGGTGATTGCGGCGATGAAGCGCCAGGCCAAACCCGGCGAGTTTCGCTCCAACCTGCATCGCGGTGGCAGCGCGAGCCTGATCAAGATCACACCCGAAGAGCGCATGACAGCGTTGCGTGCGGCGAAGGTCATGGGGCTGGCGGTGGCGGGAGTGGATATCCTGCGCTCCAATCACGGGCCGCTGGTGATGGAAGTGAACTCGTCGCCGGGGCTTGAGGGGATCGAGACCACCACCGGGAAGAATGTGGCGGGGATCATCATTGAGCATCTGGAGAAGAATGGTGGGCCGAATATGACGCGGACCAAAGGGAAAGGTTAAACCCTGAGTTTTTTGGCGGCTGGAAGGCCGCCATCGCGAGCAAGCTCGCTCCCACAGTGGATATGAGTGGATGCAAATTTCGCATCCAATGCGATTCAATGTGGGAGCGAGCTTGCTCGCGATGGGGCCATCAGCCACACCAAAAAAGTCAGCGGTTAAACCGCATCCCGCGGCAGCATCAACCCCAACGGCAACCGCACCCGCGCTTCCAGCCCACCACCCGAGCGATTGCGTAGTTCGACATTCCCGCCATGCATCGAAGCGATCCGCTTCACGATTGCCAATCCCAACCCGGTGCCCTTGCCGCCGCGGGCACGATCGCCGCGGGTGAACGGGTTGAAAATCGCCTCCAGCTCTGACGGATCGATCCCCGCGCCACGGTCCATGACACTCAGGACCACATACGGCGCACTGGTATCCCCGGACACATATGCCGCCACTTCCACCCCGCTGCCGGCGTGATGCAGAGCATTACCGATCAGGTTGTTCAGCAGCCGCTTCATCGATACCCGACGCAGCGGGAACGGCTGGATCGGCTCCAGGCGCAAATGCACTTTCTCTTCGTTCTGGTTGTACGGCGCGGCGACTTCACGAACCAGATCGCTCAGGTCCACTTCTTCCACCGACTCATCACGTCCGTCACGAATGAACGCCAGGAACTGGTCAAGAATCGCGTCCATGTCTTCGATGTCACGGATCATGTCGTCCGTCAGGTCACTGTGGTCGCCCATCAGCTCCAGGGACAGCCGCAAGCGGGTCAACGGCGTACGCAAGTCGTGGGACACCCCGGCCAGCATCAACTCGCGTTCGCGACCGGCCTGCTCGACGTCTTCGGCCATCTGGTTGAAGGCGCGGTAAACCTCGGTCATCTCACTCGGCGTATCGCTGATCGGCAGGCGCACGCTACGGCCCTGGCCGAGTTGCCGCGCGGCATACACCAGACGCTTCAAAGGTTGATTGAGCTGGCTGACGAAGATCCAGGCCGAAGCGGTGGACAGCAGGCCAATAGCGAGGAACCAGCCGAGCACGTTCCAGATTTTCTGACCGCGCAACGGATGCGGATACAACGGCACTTTCAGCCAGCCTTCACCCAGGCTCGGAGCGCGAACCCACAGTGCCGGGGGAGAATGCATGCGTAGTCGCACTTCGGTGTCCGGCCCCAACTCGGTCTGCATCTGTCGCTGGTAAATCTCACTGTATGGCCAATGTTGCTCGCCTTCCGGGACACCGGCGCCTACTACCCGAATCAGGGGTGCACTATCGGCAATCTTTGCGCGGTTCTCTTCATCAGCCGCCCAGTAGGCACGCAGCACCAGGGCGACACCGTGGCTGTATTGGCGGTCCACCAGCACGTCTTCGTTCATCAGCAGATAAACCAGGGTCAGCGCCTTGGAGAAGAGAACGACGATGAGCACCAGCCAAAGGGTGCGAGAGAAGAAGCTCTGGGGAAACCAAACGGGGGTTTTCATGGATAGCCGTTAAACACTTGCAGGAGCGAGCGATGCTCGCATATTGCGGATCGCGAGTCTGCGGACAGGATCGATTGATCCGTTGTCCGCATGACCCGCTCCTACAAATCGCCAATCACTTGGTGGCGGTACCATCCGGTACAAACACGTAACCCACGCCCCAGACAGTCTGGATGTAACGCGGTTTGGACGGATCGGGCTCGATCATCCGGCGCAGACGGGAAATCTGCACATCGATGGAACGCTCCAGGGCATCCCACTCGCGACCACGGGCCAGGTTCATCAATTTGTCGCGGGTCAGCGGTTGACGCGCATTCATCACCAGGGCCTTGAGCACAGCGAATTCACCGGTGGTGAGCATGTGCACTTCTTCGCCGCGCTTGAGCTCGCGGGTGGCCAGGGACAACTCGTAGTCACCGAAGGTCACGCTTTCGTCTTCGCTGCCCGGAGCGCCAGGCACCGGCGCCGACTGGCGACGCAATACCGCCTTGACGCGAGCCATCAACTCATCGGGGTTGAACGGCTTGGCCAGGTAATCGTCGGCGCCCAGTTCCAGGCCCTTGATGCGGCTCAGCTCGTCGCCCTTGGCGGTGAGCATGATGATCGGAATCTGGTTGTTCGCGTTGCGCAGACGGCGGCAGGCGGTCAGGCCGTCTTCGCCGGGCAACATCAGGTCGAGGACGACCAGGTTGAACACTTCGCGCGCCAGCAGGCGATCCATTTGCTCGGTATTCGGTACGGCGCGGGCGCGGTAGCCCTTGCTGACGAAAAAACGTTCCAGCAGGCTGCTCAGCCCCGGATCGTCGTCAACGATAAGAATTTTTTCGCCTTCAGCAGTTTGTGCAGTGCTGCTCATTGGATGCTCCCTTTGATCTCGGCGCGCATTATGGCGTAGCTGCCGTTATACGCACCGTGTGCATTGTTAGCAGATTTTTCCTATACCGCCAGAAAACCGGCCATTGCACCGGCAACCCGCGATGCCCCGAATGCCGTAACGCTGGTTATAATGCCCGGCCTTTTGTGTCAGGCAACATCAGACAGGTACTACAGACGGACTCCATTTATTTTCATGGCGTCGGCAGTAATTGTTCGATTTCACGGGTCAACGGGATACCTTTTGATCCAGGTAGCGGTGCAGGCCAGGCCGCTCAACCAGACTCGCCGAGGCCCTATCTCTGCGCCTGCGAGCCTGCTTTCACAATTTGTCAGGTGGTTTTATGGACAGCATCAACAGCCGCATCGCCGAGGAACTCGGTGTACGCCCACAACAGGTCGAAGCGGCCGTCGCGCTACTCGATGAAGGCTCTACCGTTCCCTTCATCGCCCGTTACCGGAAAGAAGTGACCGGCAGCCTCGACGATACGCAATTGCGTCATCTGGAAGAGCGCCTGCGCTACCTGCGAGAACTCGACGAACGGCGTATCAGCATCCTCGCCAGCATCCAGGAGCAGGGCAAGCTGACCCCGCAACTTGAACGCGACATCAAGCTCGCCGACACCAAGACCCGTCTCGAAGACTTGTACCTGCCGTACAAGCAGAAGCGCCGCACCAAGGGTCAGATCGCCCTGGAAGCCGGCCTCGGCGAACTGGCCGACGGCCTGTTCAACGACCCGGCCCTGAGCCCGGAAACCGAAGCCGCACGTTTCATCGACGCCGAAAAAGGCGTGGCCGATGTGAAGGCAGCCCTCGAAGGCGCCAAGTACATCCTGATGGAGCGCTTCGCCGAAGACGCCGGCCTGCTGGAAAAGCTGCGCAACTACCTCAAGCAGGAAGCCACCCTCAGTGCCCGCGTGATTGCCGGCAAGGAAGAGGAAGGCGCCAAGTTCCGCGACTACTTCGAACACGACGAACCGCTCAAAAGCATGCCGTCGCACCGCGCCCTGGCGATTTTCCGCGGCCGCAACGAAGGCATTCTCAGCTCCGCGCTGAAAGTCGGCGAGGAACTGCCGGGCACCATGCACCCGTGCGAAGGCATGATCGGCCAGCAATTCGGCATCCAGAACCAGAACCGCGCCGCCGACAAATGGCTGGGCGAAGTGGTGCGCTGGACCTGGAAGGTCAAGCTCTACACCCATCTGGAAACCGACCTGCTGGGCGAGCTGCGCGATGGCGCGGAAACCGAAGCGATCAACGTATTCGCCCACAACCTGCACGACCTGCTGCTGTCGGCCCCGGCCGGCCCGCGCGCCACTCTGGGCCTCGACCCGGGCCTGCGCACCGGTTGCAAGGTCGCCGTGGTCGACTCCACCGGCAAGCTGCTGGATCACGCCACGGTTTACCCGCACGTGCCGCACAACAAGTGGGAGCAGACCCTCGCCGTGCTCGCCGCCCTGTGCGCCAAGCACTCGGTGGACCTGATCGCCATCGGCAACGGTACCGCCAGCCGCGAGACCGACAAGCTGGCCGCGGAACTGATCAAAAAATACCCGGCCATGAAAATGACCAAGGTCATGGTGTCCGAGGCCGGTGCATCGGTTTACTCGGCATCGGAGCTGGCTTCCAAGGAATTCCCGGACCTCGACGTGTCGATCCGTGGCGCCGTGTCGATTGCCCGTCGCCTGCAAGACCCGCTGGCTGAGTTGGTGAAGATCGATCCGAAATCCATCGGCGTCGGCCAGTACCAGCACGACGTGTCGCAGCTGAAATTGGCCCGTGGCCTGGATGCGGTGGTCGAGGACTGCGTGAACGCCGTCGGCGTGGACGTGAACACCGCCTCCGTGGCGCTGCTGGCACGGATCTCCGGCCTCAACGCGACCCTGGCGCAGAACATCGTCAGCCACCGCGACGAGCACGGCGCGTTCAAAACCCGCGCTGCGCTGAAGAAAGTCGCCCGCCTGGGTGAAAAAACCTTCGAACAGGCCGCCGGCTTCCTGCGCGTCATGAACGGCGAAAACCCGCTGGACTCGTCGGCGGTTCACCCGGAAGCCTATCCGCTGGTTCAGCGCATCGCCGCCGAAACCGACCGTGACATCCGCTCGCTGATTGGCGATGCCACGTTCCTCAAGCGTCTCGATCCGAAGAAGTACACCGATGAAACCTTCGGTTTGCCGACGGTCACCGACATCCTCCAGGAACTGGAAAAACCCGGCCGCGATCCGCGTCCCGAGTTCAAGACCGCCGAGTTCCAGGAAGGCGTCGAAGACCTCAAGGACCTGCAACCGGGCATGATCCTCGAAGGCGTGGTGACCAACGTGACCAACTTCGGTGCCTTCGTCGATATCGGCGTTCATCAGGACGGTTTGGTGCACATCTCCGCACTTTCGGAGAAGTTCATCAAGGATCCACGGGAAGCGGTGAAGGCCGGTGACGTGGTGAAAGTGAAGGTCATGGAAGTCGACATCCCGCGCAAACGCGTTGGCCTGTCGATGCGCATGAGCGACACCCCGGGCGAGAAAATCGACGGCGCTCGCGGCGCGCGTCCGGGGTCGGCTCCACGCCAGTCCCAGAACACCGCACCGCGCAAGGAAACCACGGCGGCAGCACCGGGCAACAATGCCATGGCTTCGTTGTTCGCCAATGCCAAGCAGTTGAAGAAACGCTGATGGACATTCCCGCCGGGCTGACCGAAAGCGCGTTTTTCAAGCTGCTGGGCTGCCGCTTGCACAGTCTGGAAACCGGGGTGGCGCAAGTCGCCCTGGCGCTGGAACCCGAGCTGCGCAATCGCGGTGGCAAGCTGCACGGCGGGGCCTTGTTCAGCCTGGTGGACATTGCCATGGGGCTGGCCTGTTCCAGCACCCACGGTTTTGACCAGCAGAGCGCGACCATCGAGTGCAAAATCAACTACATCCGCGCCGTCGAAGGTGGCGAGGTGATGTGCACGGCGCGGGTGATCCATCCGGGCCGCCGCACGCTGGTGGTCGAAGCCGACGTGATGCAAGGCGACAAACTCGTCGCAAAAGCACAAGGCACGTTCGCTGTCCTGTAGATAGTCTTCCCCGATTTGAGTTAATTTCGGCGCAATGACCTGTAGGAGCGAGCTTGCTCGCGATGAACGTCAGGGCGCCGTTTTCAATCAGGCACCCCTCGTTATCGTTAACCTCCATCGCGAGCTAGCTCGCTCCTACAAAACCAGGCGAAAACGCCAGTTTTAACTTCACCCTTGTAGACCGTCTTGCCCACCCCCATATTGGGGCGACTGACGCGTGAAGGAATCCAACTTGAGCGAACTTCTCAACCGCCGCCTGGCTCTGCTCGGCGAGCGCGCTAACCTCTCTCTGCTCGAACAGTGCCTTCACGGCATCGAACGTGAATGCCTGCGCGTGACCGATGAAGGTCGCCTGGCGCAAACGCCGCACCCGGAAGAATTGGGTTCCGCGCTGACCAATGAACAGATCACCACCGACTATTCCGAGTCGCTGCTGGAGTTCATCACCCCGGCCCTGCCCGATCCTGCCGATACGCTGGCGAGCCTGGACAGCATTCACCGCTTTGCCTACAGCAAGCTCGGCAACGAGTATCTGTGGAGTCCATCGATGCCGTGCCCGTTGCCGGCCGAGGAAGACATCCCGATCGCCTATTACGGCACGTCCAATATCGGGCAGCTCAAGTACGTCTACCGCAAGGGTCTGGCCCTGCGTTACGGCAAAACCATGCAATGCATTGCCGGCATTCACTACAACTTCTCCTTGCCGGAAAAGCTCTGGCCGTTGCTCAGGCAGGCCGAGGGTTTTGTCGGCACTGACCGCGACTTTCAGTCGTCCTCCTACATCGCCCTGATCCGTAACTTCCGCCGCTACAGCTGGCTGCTGATGTACCTGTTCGGCGCCTCGCCAGCACTGGACGCCGGCTTCCTGCGCGGTCGTTCGCATCAGCTGGAGCAACTGGATCCGCAGACTTTGTACTTGCCTTACGCCACCAGCCTGCGCATGAGCGACCTGGGTTATCAGAGCAGCGCCCAGGCCGGCCTGACGCCGTGCTACAACGATCTGAACAGCTACACCGACAGCCTGCGCAAAGCGGTGGCCACGCCGTATGCACCCTATGTCGAAGTCGGCACCCACCAGGATGGCGAGTGGGTGCAGCTCAACACCAACATCCTGCAGATCGAAAACGAGTACTACTCCAACATCCGCCCGAAACGCGTGACCTACACCGGTGAACGCCCTATCCAGGCACTGATGGCCCGAGGTATCCAGTACATTGAAGTGCGCTGCCTGGACATCAATCCGTTCCTGCCGATGGGCATCGACCTCACCGAGTCGCGTTTCCTCGATGCGTTCCTGCTGTACTGCGCGCTCAATGACAGCCCGCTGCTGACCAACACCAATTGCGGCAACGCGACCTCGAACTTCCTCAGCGTGGTCAAGGAAGGTCGTCGTCCAGGCCTGCAGCTGCAACGGGATGGCCAGCCGGTTGACCTCAAGGAATGGGCCGGCGAGTTGCTGGAGAAAATTGCTCCATTGGCCGCGATGCTCGACCAGAGCCATGGCGGCGATGCCCACAGCAAAGCGCTGGACGCCCAGATGGCCAAGGTTCGGGACCCGTCCCTGACGCCCTCGGCCCAGGTGCTGGCAGCGATGGCCGAGCACAAGGAGAGCTTTACCCAGTTCTCACTGCGCCAGAGCCAGGCCCATGCCGAGTTCTTCCGCAGCGAGCCATTGGCGGCTGAAGAACAGGCGCAGTTTGAAGAGCGGGCACGTTCGTCCCTGGCTCAACAGGCTGAGCTGGAGCAGAACGAAGTCGGTGATTTCGATGTGTTTGTCGGGGCGTATCAGGCGAGCATTCTGGCGATCAGTAACTAATCGGCGCCTGTAAAAAAGATCGCAGCCTTCGGCAGCTCCTACATTGGAATGCGTTTCCTGTAGGAGCTGCCGAAGGCTGCGATCTTTTTGTTTCCAGCCCATTCACAATGATTCACCGGGTGTTCCCCTCATAAGCTAATTCGAAAAAGTTATTTATTTTCGAATTCTTAGATCATTTAGTCTCTTTCTCACGCCGACTCTCGGTCGCCTGACAAGGAGCTTTCTGATGAAACTGACTTTCCCTCTACGCTTGCTGGCGGCCGCTTCCTTGGTTACCGCAAGTTTTTTTGCCCAGGCGGCCGACTTCACCGTCGCCTACCAGACCACCGTTGATCCGGCGAAAGTCGCCCAGGCCGACGGCGCTTACGAAAAAGCCACCAAGGCCGATATCAGCTGGCGCAAATTCGACAACGGTGCCGATATCATCGCTGCCATCGCCTCCGGCGACGTGCAGATCGGCTACCTCGGTTCCAGCCCTCTGACCGCCGCCATCACTCGCAAAGTCCCGGTAGAAACCTTCCTCATCGCCACCCAGATCGGCGCCGCTGAAGCCTTGGTCGCCCGCGACGGTTCCGGGATCAAGACCCCGCAAGACCTGATCGGCAAGAAAATCGCCGTGCCATTTGTGTCCACCGGCCACTACAGCCTGCTCGCTGCGCTCAAGCACTGGAACATCGATCCGTCGAAAGTCACCGTTCTCAACCTGGCCCCACCCGCGATCATTGCCGCCTGGAAACGCGGTGACATCGACGCCACTTACGTCTGGGATCCGGCCCTCGGTGTCGCCAAGGAAAACGGCAAGGTGTTGATCACCTCCGGCGAACTGGCCAAGTTCGGTGCACCGACCTTCGACGCCTGGATCGTGCGCAAGGATTTCGCCGAGAAGCATCCGGAAATCGTCACCGCGTTCGCCAAAGTGACCCTGGACGCCTATGCCGATTACCGCAAAGACCCGCAAGCCTGGCTCGCCAACCAGGGCAACGTCGACAAACTGGTGAAGCTCTCCGGCGCCAAGGCCAGCGACATTCCGTTGCTGCTGCAAGGCAACGTCTACCCGCTGGCGGCTGACCAGGTGCTCACCCTCGGCGCGCCAACCACCAAAGCCATCACCGACACCGCGGCGTTCCTCAAGGAACAAGGCAAGGTCGAGGCGGTGCTGCCGGACTACGCACCGTACGTCAGCGCCAAGTTCATCACCAACTGATCGGGAGTCAATGCGATGGCCTTGCTACAGCTGGAGCGCATCAGCGCACAGTACCCCGGCAATCCGGAACCGGTGTTGGCGGATATCTCCCTGAGCCTGGGACCCCGGCAATTGCTGGTCGCCCTCGGCCCGTCCGGCAGTGGCAAGACTTCGCTGTTGAACCTGATTGCCGGTTTCGTCGAGCCCAGCGCCGGGCGCATCACCCTCGACGGCGTGCCCGTCAAAGGCCCGAGTGCCGAGCGTGGCGTGGTGTTCCAGGACGACGCGTTGCTGCCGTGGCAAGACGTACTGGCCAATGTCGGGTTCGGTCTTGAGCTGGCCGGTATCGCACGGGACAAACGCGAAGCCCACGCCCGGGAAATGCTCGCCCTGGTCGACCTTTCCGGTTTTGAACAGCGCCGCATCTGGCAGCTTTCCGGTGGCCAGAAGCAGCGTGTCGGCCTGGCCCGCGCCCTCGCCGCCGACCCGCGTGTGTTGCTGATGGATGAGCCTTTCGGTGCCCTCGACGCCTTCACCCGCGAGCAGATGCAGGAACTGTTGCTGCAAGTCTGGCAACGTACCGCCAAACCGGTGTTCCTGATTACCCACGACATCGAAGAAGCCGTGTTCCTCGCCACCGACCTGATTCTGCTGGCACCAAACCCGGGGCAAATCGTCGAGCGCCTGAGCCTCGATTTCGGTCAGCGCTATGCCGCCGGTGAATCGGCCCGCTCGATCAAATCCGACCCACGCTTTATCGAAACCCGCGAACACGTACTCGCCAAAGTGTTCTCCCAACGCAGTGCCGCCCAGTGGCAGGAGCGCGCATGAGCAGTTACCAAACTCCCGTCGCAGCGATCAAGCCAGGCACTCCCGTGACTCCGGTGCCACGCAGCTTGAGCACGCGCTGGATCAGTGTGCTGACACTGTTCGTTCTCGTTGCTATTTGGTGGGCCGTGACGGCGACCAGCTTGATCGAACCGCTGTTCCTGCCGCCACCTTCCGCCGTGCTGCAAAAAGGCTGGCTGCTGGCGACTTCGGGCTACATGGATTCAACCCTGTGGCAGCACCTCGGCGCGAGTCTGGACCGCATCGGCCTGGGCCTCGGCTTTGCGATTCTCACCGCCGTGCCGGTGGGCATCGCCATCGGCGCCAACCGTATCGCCCGTGGCGTGCTCGACCCGCTGATCGAGTTCTACCGGCCGATTCCGCCGCTGGCTTATCTGCCACTGATCGTGATCTGGTGCGGCATCGGCGAATTGTCGAAAGTGCTGCTGATCTACCTGGCGATCTTCGCCCCGATTGCCATCGCCACCGCCACCGGTGTGCGTACGGTCGACCCGGCCAAATTGCGTGCCGCGCAGTCGCTCGGTGCAACGCGCGTGCAGTTGATTCGCCACGTCATTTTGCCGAGTGCCTTGCCGGATATCTTGACCGGTGTGCGCATTGGCCTCGGTGTGGGTTGGTCGACCCTGGTCGCCGCCGAATTGATTGCCGCCACCAGCGGTCTTGGCTTCATGGTGCAATCGGCTGCGCAGTTTTTGGTCACCGATGTGGTGGTACTGGGGATTCTGGTGATCGCGCTGATCGCCTTCGCGATGGAGTTGGGCCTGCGTGCCCTGCAACGCAAACTGGTGCCGTGGCACGGCCAAAATCACTGACAGTATTCATGTGGGAGCGAGCTTGCTCGCGATGACGGTTGCACATTCAACACCTGTGTCGCCTGACAATCCGCTATCGCGAGCAAGCTCGCTCCCACAAAAAGCTCGGCACACCGGATTGAAGAGAACCACCATGAGCCAACTGACCATCGTTCCTCTAAGCTTTGCCCTAGGCGCGCAAATCAGTGGCATCGACATTAGCCAGCCACTGAACCTGGAGCAGCGCGATGCCATCGAACAGGCCCTGCTCAAGCATCAGGTCCTGTTCTTTCGCGAGCAGCCGATCACGCCACAGCAACAGGCGCGATTCGCCGCGAATTTCGGCGACCTGCACATTCATCCGATCTACCCCAATGTGCCAGAACAACCAGAGGTACTGATCCTCGACACCGCCGTCACCGACGTACGCGATAACGCGATCTGGCACACCGACGTGACCTTCCTGCCGACCCCGGCCATGGGCGCGGTGCTCAGCGCCAAGTTGCTGCCGGCGTTTGGCGGCGACACGTTGTGGGCCAGCGGGATTGCGGCGTATGAAGCCCTGTCGGCGCCGATGAAAACCTTGCTCGAAGGGCTGACTGCCACCCACGATTTCACTCGTTCATTCCCGCTGGAGCGCTATGGCAACACGCCCGAGGCGCTGGTCCAGTGGGAAGAGGCACGACGCAAGAATCCGCCGTTGTCGCACCCGGTGATCCGCACGCACCCGGTGAGTGGGCGCCGCTCGCTGTTCGTCAACGAAGGTTTCACTTCGAAGATCAACGAACTGTCGGAAACCGAGAGCGAGGCGATTCTGAAGTTCCTGTTCGCCCATTCAACGCGGCCGGAGTTCACCATTCGCTGGCGCTGGCAGCAGGACGACATTGCGTTCTGGGACAACCGCGTGACCCAGCATTATGCGGTGGATGATTACCGGCCGGCGCGGCGGGTGATGCAGCGGGCGACGGTGTTGGGGGATGTGCCATTTTAAGATCAAAAGATCGCAGCCTTCGGCAGCTCTTACATTGACTGCGTTCGCCGCAAATATTACGGTCGAACATTGATCCTGTAGGAGCTGCCGAAGGCTGCGATCTTTTGCTTTTCAGGGTTACTTCGCCGTCGAAGGCTTCTCCCAAAGATTGACCCCACCCTCCCGGGCAAAGCGGTCAATCTCCGCCAGTTCCTCTGCACTGAAGCTCAGGTTCTTCAACGCCCCGACGTTCTCGATGATCTGCTCCGGCCGGCTCGCGCCAATCAATGCCGACGTGACCCGTGGATCGCGCAGGGTCCAGGCCAGTGCCAGTTGCGCCAGGCTCTGTCCACGACGCCTGGCGATTTCGTTGAGTGCCCGCACTTGGGCGATGTTGGCCTCGGACAAATGCGATGCCTGCAACGAACCACCGCCCGGACGGTTGACCCGCGCATCCGCCGGCACGCCGTTGAGGTATTTGTCGGTCAGCAAACCCTGGGCCAACGGGGTGAAGGCAATCACGCCGGTGCCGAGTTCGTCGGTGGTATCCAGCAGGTCTTTTTCCACCCAGCGATTGAGCAGGTTGTAGGCCGGCTGGTGAATCAGCAGCGGCACTTTCCACTCTTTGAGCAGCGTCGCCATTTCGCGGGTTTTCACCCCGGAATAGGACGAGATGCCGATGTACAGTGCCTTGCCCTGTTGCACCGCTGTCGCGAGTGCGCTGGCGGTTTCTTCCAGCGGGGTGTCCGGATCGAAACGGTGAGAATAGAAGATGTCGACGTAGTCSACGCCCAGGCGTTGCAGGCTCTGGTCAAGGCTGGCCAGCACGTACTTGCGCGAACCACCGCCCTGACCGTAAGGGCCAGGCCACATGTCCCAACCGGCCTTGCTGGAAATGATCAGTTCGTCGCGGTACTGCTTGAAGTCTTCACGCAGTAAACGGCCGAAGTTGATCTCCGCGCTGCCGTACGGCGGGCCATAGTTGTTGGCCAGATCGAAATGGTTGATGCCCAAGTCGAATGCCGTGCGCAACAACGCGCGCTGGGTATCGATCGGCGTGCTGTCGCCGAAGTTGTGCCACAGGCCCAACGACAGCGCCGGCAGCACCAGCCCGCTGCGGCCCACGCGGCGGTAAGGGATGGAGTCGTAGCGGTTTTCGGCAGCGGTGTAAGTCATCGAATCCTCTCTTGTCGGTCTTGAATCTGGTATCGACTGCTTCGCCAGTCGCCCAGCATACGCCCGGACAAACGCCAGAAAACCTGAGACTCGATGAATTGCTGAAACGTTTCACATTTTATTTAATCGGCCCCGACGTTTCGACCAAATCCGCCCCTTTACGCTGACAGTTCGCGCAAGGCGGCAGCAGCCAAAAATCCTGATCTGGAACTGTATCGCTGATCCCGCCTGACCGTTTGGTCGATTCGCTCAAGCAATTGCTCAGGCAGCGTGGCATTGAAGCGCACCGACTTGCCGAAATAGGGCGTGATATCGAATTCGACTACTGCCCACACACCGCCGGCGTAATCGGGGTTATCGAGATGAGCATCGATCTCACGGACCTGCGGCAATGCATCGCCATCGGCGACCAGCCCCTCGTAATGCAGGGACAACGCCTCTTTCACGCTTTCGAGTGCCTGCGCCACAGTGCTACCAGCCGAGAAACATCCCGGCACATCCGGGACGATTACGCCGTACTCTGAGTCGGCATCCTTGTGCAGAACGACCGGAAATTGCATGTGGATAAATCCTTCCTGTGATGTGTCCTCATTGGGACTTTCGTATCCGATGACGGGCTTCATTTCAGACCCGCCTGTTTCAATATGCTGTTGATCGTTCCTTTAGGAAGATCCGAGTCGGGGTGTTTGATCGTCCTGATCATTTCCCGGCTACGCATGTCCTTCGCCTTTTTTCGACAGCAACGGCTGCGTACTTTAAGCGGCGAAGCGCGACAACAATACACACCATACACACTCAGAAAAATATTAGTCGATCATGGCGAGACTGACTTCCTCTCTCAGACTGACGGCGCACTTGCGCAATCAGGCCCGGCAGGAACAAAGTCGCCGAAGCAACGAAGAAGCGATAGCTATCGCAAGGATGGAGCAAGCCATGCACACCACGATCATCATCACCTTCGGCCTGGTCCTGCTCGCGATGATGCTGTTCATCGGCGAGAAACTCGGCTTCAGCCGTCAGACACTCACCTACAGTTTCGTGATCCTGTGGCTGGCGTTGACAGTGATCAACGGCGCCATCGGCGTGGTGACCGCCGGACAGGCATTGAGTACGGAACTGGGGATCGGCACGATGGTGTTCAGCATTCCGGTGGCGGCGCTGGTGTTGTTCATGGTGCTGAGCGCCGAGACCTGAAAAGCCCCGGCGCCCTGCCCGCGATCAACGCACCAGATGCAGGAACTGCATGTGCCGTTCGTACTGGTCGAGGATGTCGTTGATGATCTGCTCCTTGGTGTAACCCACCAGATCGTAGTTTTGGCTGCCCTCGCTCAAATGCACTTCGGCGCGGTAGTAACGACGGTTGTTGAGTTCCTTGGAACCCATGCCACCCCGGGCAAACGACGGCGTAAAGTAGCCGCGCATTTGCACCTGGTAGATAAATGGATGTTCGTCACCGTGACCGATTTCCAGGCTGACGCTGTCGTTGACCGGTTCTGGATGCGTGATGACCTTGAGGCCCTTCTCGATGAATACCGCCGAGACCTCTTCAATCGCCGGGCGCACCGTCGTATCGAGGAAGCGATAGACCTCATCCCGCGACGGAAAATGCACCGCCTGACTCAAACGCTGGCGCCAACCACCCCGCCGTGAACCGGACACCGGTGCCAATGAATGCATCTGCGCAATCTGCTTCTGCGATTCCAGATAAAACGCCTTGTGCAGCCCCCACATCATCAACAGCAGAATCAGCGAGAACGGCAGCGAGGTCAGCACCACCGCCGACTTCAACGCATCGATGCTGCCGGAAAACAGCAAAGCACTGGTCACCAGTGCGGTCATCGCCCCCCAGAACACCCGCAGCCATTTCGGCCCGTCTTCATCCGGGTTGCCGCCCTTGGCGGACAGCGTCGAGAGCACCACGGTGCCGGAGTCGGCGGATGTGACGAAGAACACGAAGCTGATGAACACCGTGACCGCGATGACGGTTTTGCTCCACGGGTAGGTTTCCAGCAGCAGATAGAGCGTCATCGACGGATTGTCGATGGCCGACATGCCGAGCGCGCTCATGCCGTGGTTGAGCACTTGATCGATGGCGCTGTTGCCGAAAATCGACATCCACGCCAGGGTGAAGCCGAGCGGGATCAGCAGCACGCCGAAGACGAATTCGCGAATGGTCCGGCCACGGGAAATCCGTGCGATGAACAGGCCCACGAACGGCGACCATGCGATCCACCAAGCCCAGTAGAACACCGTCCAGCCGCCCAGCCAGTCGCTGGGTTTGCCGTAGGCGTACAGATCAAAACTCTTCATCGGCAAGGCGCCGAGATAGTCGCCGACGTTCTGGATCAGCGTGTTGAGCAAGTGCTGCGTGGGGCCGGCGAACAACACAAACAGCAACAGCGCACAGGCCAGCAGCATGTTGATGTCGGACATCACCCGCACACCCTTGTCGACGCCGGATACGGCAACAATGATCGCAGCGCCCATCATCAAGGTGATCAGGCCGACCTGAACCCATTGTGTGTGGGCGATGCCGAACAGGTAGTCCAGGCCCGAGTTGAGGTGCAACACGCCGAAGCCCATGTCTGCGCCGAGGCCGAACACCGTGGCGATGATGCCGAAGCCATCCACCGCATAACCGATGGGGCCATTGATGCGCTTGCCGATCAGCGGATACAGCGCCGAGCGCAGGGCCAGTGGCAGGTTATGCCGGTAGGCAAAGTAGGCCAGCGCCATGCCGACAAAGGCGAACACGCCCCAGCCATGCAGGCCCCAGTGCAGAAACAGAATCTGCATCGCCTGGCGCGCCGCCTCCGCCGTACCGGCCTCGCCTTGGGGCGGTTGCAGCATGTGGGTCAGCGGCTCGGACACACAGAAGAAAAATAGTGTGATGCTGATCCCGGCGGCGAACAGCATGCCGGCCCAGGACAGGTAACTGAATTCGGGTTCGTCGTGGTCGGCACCGAGCTTGATCTTGCCGTAGCCGGACAAGGCGGTGACCACCACGAAGACCAGATACAGGGTCATCGCCAGCAGGTAATACCAGCCGACCGTGTTGGCCGCCCAGTTTTGCGCCGCCAGCAACCAGGCACCGGCCTGCTCTGGCATGGCGATGACAACGACACCAAACAACAGGATGAAACTCGCCGAGAACCAGAACACCGGCGGATTCATGCGGATCAGACCGCTTGGAGGGATGGACGATGCACTCACGTTCGGTGCACCTCGGAGGGGAAAATCGTGGCTGTAGAAATCGGACTCAGCAAAGGCAAGCCTCCTGTTGTGAGCGGGCAGCGAACCGCCGGTTTAACTTGAATGAACGTTCAAGTTAAACATGGATAGGGGGCTAAGGACTAATCGCAGGGCTCGGCGGTAGCTTTCCTACACTAGCTTAAGGAAGGGGATGAGGCCGGATTTGGGGGATTCTGTAGGAGCTGCCGCAGGCTGCGATCTTTTGACTTTTGCGGTGCACTTGAAAAGATCGCAGCCTCGTTTCACTCGACAGCTCCTACAGCCAGCGAAAACTATCTCTCACCAAAAAGCCGGGGCATTACTTCTGCGCCCCATCATCCAACTGCAGATTCGCCTGGGTCAGGTTGCTACCCGCCGGCACGCTACGGGTTAGCCAGACATTGCCGCCGATGGTCGAACCCTGACCGATGGTGATCCGGCCAAGAATCGTCGCCCCGGCATAAATCACCACGTCATTCTCGACAATCGGATGCCGTGG
Organism: Pseudomonas sp. P4_C4; assembly: GCF_056402055.1. Classification (NCBI taxonomy): domain Bacteria; kingdom Pseudomonadati; phylum Pseudomonadota; class Gammaproteobacteria; order Pseudomonadales; family Pseudomonadaceae; genus Pseudomonas; species Pseudomonas sp. P4_C4. Next base: position 23,449 of record NZ_JBFUID010000009.1, read on the forward strand.
CTGGCCCTTCTGCAACTGACCGTCTTCGTCCGCCGGGAAGCGCTTGGCGCCCAAAGTCACCGCCTGATAAATCCGCACGCGCTCGCCGATGATCGCGGTTTCGCCGATCACCACGCCGGTACCGTGGTCGATAAAGAAACTGCGGCCGATCTGCGCGCCGGGGTGAATGTCGATGCCGGTGGCCGAGTGGGCGATTTCCGCGCTGATCCGCGCCAGCAACGGCAGCCCGGCACGGTACAAATGGTGGGCCAGCCGGTGGTGAATCACCGCCAGAATCCCCGGGTAGCACAACAGCACCTCATCGACACTGCGGGCCGCCGGGTCACCGTGATAGGCCGCCAGCACGTCGGTGTCCAACAGGCTGCGCAACCCAGGCAAAGCGAGGGCGAAGTCCTGAATGATCTGGATGGTTTTGGCTTCGACCTCGGTATCGGCCTGGGCGCTGTGGCGCGCGGCGTAGCGCAATTCGAGTCGCGCCTGGGCCAACAGCGCATTCAGCGCCACATCCAGCGTATGACCGACGTAGAAGTCTTCACTCTCCTCACGCAAGTCCACCGGCCCCAGGCGCATCGGGAACAGCGCGCCGCACAGGGCTTCGAGAATCTCTGCCATGGCCGCCCGGGAGGGCAGTTCGCGACCGCCCTGCTCGCCGCTGGCCCGGCCGTTTTGTGCACGCCACTGCTCACGTGCCGTGCGCAGCTGACTGACGATGGTCTGCAATTGCCAATGGCTGGAACGCTCACTCACGGTAAAAACTCCTCACGGGCGACCGGACTGTCTGGCCGCACTGACGGCGATTACTTTACGGCAAGGGTCACGAGGCAAATTAAGAACCAATAGTGCTGTGCTCAGTTCGATTGGCTATAAGCGATTGACGGTTGCCCAGGCTTTGGGGCCTGCCTATAGTCCTGAGATCTTCCACGGCCAGTACGGACCCATGATCAAACAACAACTCGCCCGCTTTAACCGCCTCGACCTGCTCGGTCAGCCCACCGCCCTGGAAAAACTCGAACGCCTGTCGACCTGGTTGGGCCGCGACGTGTACGTCAAGCGCGATGACCTGACGCCGCTGGCGATGGGCGGCAACAAGCTGCGCAAACTCGAGTATCTGGCCGCCGATGCCTTGGCCCAGGGTGCCGACACCTTGATCACCGCCGGCGCGTTGCAATCGAACCATGTACGCCAGACGGCCGCCATTGCCGCCAAGTTGGGTCTGGGCTGCGTAGCCCTTCTGGAAAACCCTCTCGGCACTAACGACAGCAATTACACCGGCAACGGCAACCGCCTGCTGCTTGACCTGTTCGATGCCAAGGTCGAATTGGTGGAAAACCTCGACAACGCCGACGAACAACTGCAAGCCCTGGCTGGCCGACTGCGCAGCAACGGCAAGAAGCCCTATCTGGTGCCGATCGGTGGTTCAAATGCGCTGGGCGCCCTGGGCTACGTGCGCGCCGGGCTGGAACTGGCCGAACAGATCAAGGACACCGGCCTGAAGTTCGCCGCCGTGGTCCTGGCCTCGGGCAGCGCCGGTACCCACAGCGGCCTGGCACTGGCCTTGAGTGAAGCGCTGCCGGATCTGCCAGTGATCGGCGTGACGGTTTCGCGCAGCGATGAAGATCAGCGGCCAAAGGTTCAAGGCCTGGCCGAACGCACCGCCGAGCTGCTGGGCGTGAACCTGCCGGACGCTTTCAAAGTCGAGTTGTGGGACGAGTATTTCGCCCCGCGTTATGGCGAACCGAACGCAGGGACACTGGCGGCGGTGAAGCTGCTGGCAGGTCAGGAAGGCTTGCTGCTGGACCCGGTCTACACTGGCAAGGCCATGGCGGGGTTGCTGGATGGGATCGGGCGTCAGCGTTTCGACGAAGGCCCGATTATCTTCCTGCACACCGGTGGGGCGCCGGCGTTGTTTGCCTATAAGGATTTTCTGTAAGCGATTCAGAAGACCAAAAGATCGCAGCCTGCGGCAGCTCCTACATGGATCGGCATGCACCTGTAGGAGCTGCCGCAGGCTGCGATCTTTTCCTATGGCACCGAATATTCAATTAACGAATAACAAATAGAATATTTATTATTTTATTATCTAACTGTGTCGTCTTATAGTCACGCCGCAGGCGAATTTGCAAGGAGACGCATAAGCTGCATTAAGGCAGGATATTGCAGTCGTCCGAATCCCGAATTTGCCAACTTTCCTTAAGCGTCTTCCATAAGAAAACACAGGGGCTTGTCATGAATTTTTCCGCACTACGTCGCAATCTGCTGGTGGGCTCGCTGGGCCTGGCACTGAGCGCCGGCCTGATTGGCCAGGCGGTTGCCGGTGAGCAACTGCAAAAAATCAAAGACGCTGGCGTGATCAACGTTGGCCTGGAAGGCACCTACCCACCGTTCAGTTTCGTCGACGCCGACGGCAAACTGACCGGCTTCGAAGTCGAGTTCTCCGAAGCCCTGGCCAAAGAGCTGGGTGTCAAAGTCAAACTGCAACCGACCAAATGGGACGGCATCCTCGCGGCCCTGGAATCCAAGCGCCTGGACGCAGTGATCAACCAGGTAACCATCTCCGAAGAGCGCAAGAAGAAGTATGACTTCTCCGAGCCCTACACCGTTTCCGGTATTCAGGCACTGGTGCTGACGAAGAAGGCCGCCGAGCTGAACATCAAGTCCGCCGCCGACCTGTCTGGCAAGAAAGTCGGCGTAGGCCTGGGCACCAACTACGAAGAGTGGGTGAAAGCCAATGTCCCAACCGCTGACATCCGCACCTACGAAGATGATCCGACCAAGTTCCAGGACCTGCGTGTCGGCCGTATCGACGCCATTCTGATCGACCGCCTCGCCGCGCTGGAATACGCCAAGAAGGCCAAGGACACCACCGCCGCCGGTGATGCGTTCTCCCGTCAGGAAGCCGGCATTGCCCTGCGCAAAGGCGAGCCTGAACTGCTGGCCGCGGTGAACAAGGCAATCGATAAGCTGCGCGCCGATGGCACCCTGAAAAAGCTCTCGGAAAAATACTTCAACGCAGACGTCACTCAGTAATGGGAGAAGCTTTCCAACTCGCACTGGACTCCGCGCCCTTTCTGCTCAAGGGCGCGTATTACACGGTCATCCTCAGCCTGGGCGGGATGTTCTTCGGCCTGGTGATGGGCTTCGGCCTGGCGCTGATGCGCCTGTCGCGTTTCAAACTGGTGAGCTGGATCGCCCGCATCTACGTGTCGTTCTTTCGCGGCACGCCGTTGCTGGTACAACTGTTCGTGATCTATTACGGCTTGCCGCAATTGGGTCTGGAACTGGATCCGCTGCCGGCGGCCCTGATCGGCTTCTCGCTGAACATGGCCGCCTACGCCTGTGAAATCCTGCGTGCCGCGATCAGTTCCATCGAGCGTGGCCAGTGGGAAGCGGCTGCCAGTATCGGCATGACCCGCGCGCAGACCCTGCGCCGGGCCATCCTGCCGCAGGCGATGCGCACCGCATTGCCGCCGCTGGGCAACAGCTTCATTTCGCTGGTCAAGGACACCGCGCTGGCCGCCACCATCCAGGTGCCGGAACTGTTCCGCCAGGCACAGCTGATCACCGCCCGCACCTTCGAAATCTTCACCATGTATCTTGCCGCCGCACTGATCTACTGGGTCCTGGCCACGGTGCTTTCGCACCTGCAGAACCAGTTGGAAGCGCGGGTCAATCGGCACGACCAGGAGTCCTGACCCAATGATTGTCGTGGAAAAACTGACAAAGCAGTTCAAGGGTCAAGTCGTGCTCAACGGCATCGATCTTGAGGTCAAGGAAGGCGAGGTGGTCGCGATCATCGGCCCTAGCGGTTCGGGCAAGACCACCTTCCTGCGCTGCCTGAACTTTCTGGAAGAACCCACCAGCGGCCGGATCAAGGTCGGCGATATCGAGGTCGATACCAGCCGTCCCCTGAACCAGCAGCAGAGCCTGGTGCGGCGTTTGCGCCAGCATGTGGGCTTCGTGTTCCAGAACTTCAACCTGTTCCCCCATCGCACCGCTCTGGAAAACGTTATCGAAGGCCCGATCATCGTCAAGAAGATCCCGCACGCCGATGCCGTTGCCCTGGGTAAAAAGCTGTTGGCCAAGGTTGGCCTGGCGGGCAAGGAAGACGCTTACCCGCGTCGCCTCTCCGGTGGCCAGCAACAGCGCGTGGCGATTGCCCGGGCGCTGGCGATGGAACCGGAAGTGATCCTGTTCGATGAACCGACCTCGGCCCTCGACCCGGAGCTGGTGGGTGAGGTATTGGCGACCATCCGCGGCCTGGCCGAAGAGAAGCGCACCATGGTGATCGTCACCCACGAAATGGGCTTTGCCCGGGACGTGGCCAACCGTGTGGTGTTTTTCGACAAGGGTGTGATCGTCGAGCAAGGCGAAGCGAAGGCGTTGTTTGCCAACCCGAAAGAAGAACGAACCAAACAGTTCCTTAGCAAGTTCCTGAATAACGCTCACAACTAATAATCCTGCGCAACAACGGTAATCTTCCACGGATGGAAGTTACCAACCCCTTCGAAATACGCGCCATTAATATCAAACTAAACCAATCTACTCGAGATGCATATCTTGTGCGCACACGCGGCACATACATATGCATCGCAACAATTAAACAGTGCCAATCCAATCAGATCACCCATCGCAAGACAGTGCTTGTGACTTGCACAAACCCGCCCGTATTTCCCCGATTTCAGCAGATAAATTCGACGCAACGGCGTGGTTTACTTACTTGGGAGCGTAGGAACTTTCTGAATAGCACCACACACCACCCACAACTAACAAATCTTATTGACACCTGATCTTCCTGACTCTTATCTAGTCTCTTGCCAGCGACACTCATCACGCTTAAATCATTATTTCAACTCAAAGTAATGAATGGTTTTTCTGTTCGATTATTGGTTTTTGATATTCCAGAAACGGACTTCGTTGCAAGACTTCAAGGAGACTTCATGAACAGCACCTCGAACAAATCCGGGCTTGTGGCCCCAACCCTGGCGCAATCCAACAAGACCGGCATCAACGTCACTTGCGCGGCGCACCTGCTGATCGAGGTCGCGCCCTACCCCGCCATGGACGAAGGCGACCTGATTGAACTGTTCTGGGACAACTGCTACGTGGCCTCCCGCGTGCTGACGGCCAGCGATGTCGGCCAACCGGTGCAGCTGCGGGTGCCTGAAAGTTTTGTCGCCAACGGTACCTCGTGCATTCACTACCGGGTCATGCAGGTTGGCAGGGGCCCGGCGATATCGGCCAGCCGCAACGTGCAGATCAAACTCGACTGCCCAGGCGGCCAACCCTCCGCGCTGTGCGGCGATGAAAACCAGTGCCTGGCACCGGTGGGCATTCCCGAGGCGATTCGTCGTCAGGGGGTCAATCCGAGCCAGGTCAAACGCGGTGTTCCCTTGACCATCGAGCCGTACCTGAACATGGCCGTCGACGACGAAATCACCCTGCGCTGGGGTGATGTGCGCATGGATCTGCCACGGCTCAAGTCCGCCGATGTGGGCCAGCCGATTCAGGTCTGGATACCGCCGGCCATCATCCTCGAAGCCGGCGAAGATCTGCGGCTGGAAGTGACGTACTGCATTCTCGACAGGGTGGGCAACAACTCCCGCTGGGCGCCGGCTCGGGTGCTGAAGATCGGTTGTGCCAATCCTTATCTGAAAGTTCCGAAGAAACAGCACATCAAGGCCGCTGAACCCCGCGAGAAATGATAAAAACACCGAGAACGCCCTTCTATGCATATTCCAAAAAGTTAGTTCATAAAATATTTATACACGTTTAGGGTATATAAACCGGACCACCGGACATCCTTGTTTTCATGCGCCGCCACAAGCAGCGCTTCCATAAGATGTGAGGTAGGTATGGTCCGGAACACAATCACCCCAGTGCAGATCGCCAGGGCATTGCGTGCAGCCAAGGAGCGGCACTGATGTCCAGTCTGGCAGATGCAATCGTCCAGAGTGACCTGGACATCGCCCCGCTGTTGTTGCCCGCAAAAGTCTTGCGCAATGACGCTCAAGCCATCAAGGCAGCCCACGAACTGGCGCAGGTCGCCCGCCTGCAAGCAGCCAAACGTGACCGGCAGCGCAAGCTGCCGTGGGCGGAAATCGAAGAGTTCACCCGCAGCGGCCTGGGCAGCATTTCCATCCCCCGCGAGTACGGTGGCCCGCAGGTTTCGTTCGTCACCCTGGCCGAGGTTTTCGCGATCATTTCCGCGGCCGATCCGGCGCTTGGGCAGATCCCGCAAAACCAGTTCGGCATTCTTAACCTGATACTCGGCAGCGCCACCGAAGCGCAGAAAGGACAACTGTTCAAAAGTGTCCTTGATGGCTGGCGCATCGGTAATGCCGGGCCGGAACGCGGCACCAAAAACACCCTGGAGCTGAAGGCGCGCATCACCGCTGACGGCGTCCTCAATGGCCAGAAGTTTTATTCCACTGGCGCACTGTTCGCCCATTGGGTCGCGGTCAAGGCGTTGAACGATGACGGCAAGCAAGTGCTGGCATTCATCCGTCGCGGCACACCGGGATTGCGCATCGTCGATGACTGGTCCGGTTTTGGTCAGCGCACCACCGCCAGCGGCACGATTTTGCTTAACAACGTGCAGGTCGATCCCGAACTGGTGGTGGATAACTGGCGGATCAACGACACGCCGAACATTCAGGGTGCCGTCTCGCAACTGATTCAAGCAGCCATCGACGCCGGTATCGCCCGAGGCGCCATCGACGACGCCATCGACTTCGTGAAAACCCGCGCCCGGCCGTGGATCGACGCCAAGGTCGAGCGAGCCAGCGATGACCTGTACGTGATCGCCGATATCGGCAAGTTGAAAATCGAACTGCACGCTGCCGAAGCGCTGCTGCGCAAAGCAGGGCAAGTACTCGATGACGTCAGCGCCGCACCATTCACCGCCGAGTCTGCCGCCCGCGCCTCGATTGCCGTGGCCGAAGCCAAAGTGCTGACCACCGAGATCTCGTTGCTGGCCAGCGAAAAGCTGCTCGAACTGGCCGGCAGCCGCGCGACCCTCGCCGAATTCAACCTCGACCGCCACTGGCGCAACGCCCGGGTGCACACCCTGCACGACCCGGTGCGCTGGAAGTATCACGCGGTTGGCGCCTATCGCCTCAATAGCACGCTGCCTAATCGCCATTCCTGGATCTGACGACCAGACATCTGGAGAAACACATGACAAGTTCTCAGCACGTCGCGGTCATTACCAGCGATGAACAAGCCCTGATAGTCGCCAGCGACCTGGCCGAAGATTTCAAACGCGACAGCGCCACACGCGACCGCGAGCGCCGTTTGCCACATCCGGAACTGGAGGTTTTTTCCCGTTCGGGTCTTTGGGGCATCAGCGTGCCAAAGGAATACGGCGGCGCCGGTGTATCCAACGTGACCCTGGCCAAAGTCATCGCTCTGATTGCCCGGGCCGATGGCTCCCTGGGGCAGATCCCGCAGAACCATTTCTATGCACTCGAAGTACTGCGGGTGAACGGCAGCCACGAGCAGAAGCAACGCCTGTACGCCGAAGTCTTGGCCGGCCAGCGCTTCGGCAATGCGTTGGCCGAACTCGGCACCAAAACCGCACACGATCGCGTCACCAGCCTGACTCGCGACGCCAGCGGCTATCGCATCAATGGTCGCAAGTTCTACGCCACGGGTGCGATTTACGCCCAGCGCATTCCCACCTCGGTGGTGGATGAAAACGGCGTGCAGCAACTGGCGTTCGTCCCGCGCAACAGCAAGGGCCTGACGGTGATCGACGACTGGAGCGGCTTCGGCCAGCGCACCACCGGCAGCGGTTCGGTGGTGTTCGAAGATGTCTTTGTTGCCGCCGAAGATGTGATCCCCTTTCAAAGCGCTTTCGAGCGCCCGACTCCGGTCGGTCCGCTGGCGCAGATACTTCATGCCGCCATCGACACCGGCATCGCCCGCGCCGCGTATGAAGATGCGCTGCACTTCGTGCGCACCAAAACCCGGCCGTGGATTGACGCCACCCACGAAAAAGCCACGGATGATCCACTGACCCTCAAGAGCTTCGGCCACCTGAGCATTCGCCTGCACGCCGCCGAGGCGCTGCTGGAACGTGCCGGTGAATACCTCGACAAGGCCCAGGCCGACACGAACGCCGAGACTGTCGCTGCCGCCTCGATTGCCGTCGCCGAAGCCCGCGCCCTCAGCACAGAAATCTCCCTGGCCGCCGGCAGCACGCTGTTCGAACTGGCCGGCAGCCAGGCGACCCTGATTGAACACGGCCTCGACCGCCACTGGCGCAACGCCCGGGTGCATACCCTGCACGACCCGGTACGCTGGAAATATCACGCCGTCGGCAATTACTACCTCAACGATGAAAACCCGCCACTGCGGGGGACCATCTGATGGCCAAGAAGAAAATTCTGCTGAATGCCTTCAACATGAATTGCATCGGGCACATCAACCACGGTTTGTGGGCGCACCCGCGCGACACATCCACCCGCTACAACACGATCGAATACTGGACCGAACTGGCGCAGTTGCTGGAGCGCGGGTTGTTCGACGGCCTGTTCATCGCCGACATCGTCGGGGTCTACGACGTCTACCAGAACTCGGTGGACGTGCCGCTGAAAGAGTCGATCCAGTTGCCGGTCAACGATCCGCTGCTGCTGGTTTCAGCGATGGCGGCAGTGACGAAAAACCTCGGCTTCGGCCTGACTGCCAACCTCACCTACGAAGCGCCGTACCTGTTCGCCCGCCGCCTGTCGACCCTGGATCACCTGAGCCGTGGGCGGGTCGGCTGGAACATCGTCACCGGCTACCTCGACAGCGCCGCCAAGGCCATGGGCCTGAGCGAACAGGTCGAGCATGACCGCCGCTACGACCAGGCCGACGAGTACCTGGAGGTGCTCTACAAACTCCTGGAAGGCAGTTGGGAAAACGGCGCGGTACTCAACGATCCGCAGCAACGGATCTACGCGCAGCCGGACAAAGTGCACAAGGTCGAGCACAAGGGCGAGTTCTATCAGGTCGACGGTTATCACCTCTGTGAGCCTTCGCCGCAGCGCACGCCGGTACTGTTCCAGGCCGGCAGCTCGGATCGCGGTTTGCTGTTCGCCGGGCGACATGCCGAGTGCGTGTTCATCAGTGGTCAGACCAAGGCATCGACCAAGGCGCAGGTGGACAAGGTGCGCGCCAGTGCCGTCGAAGCCGGGCGCAATCCCGAGGACATCAAAGTGTTCATGGGCCTGAACGTGATCGTTGGCTCCACCGAAGAGCTGGCCTGGGCCAAGCACGCCGAATACCTGAGCTACGCCAGTGCAGAGGCCGGCGTGGCGCACTTTTCGGCGTCCACCGGGATCGATTTTTCTCAATATGAAATCGACGAGCCGATCCAGTACGTGAAGAGCAACGCCATCCAGTCCGCCACCAAACACCTGCAAAACAACGACTGGACTCGGCGCAAATTGCTGGAGCAGCACGCTCTCGGCGGTCGTTACATCACGGTGGTTGGCTCGCCTGAGCAGGTAGCCGATGAACTGGAATCGTGGATCGCCGAGACGGGTCTGGATGGCTTCAACCTGACCCGCATTGTTACGCCGGAAAGCTATGTGGATTTCATTGATTTGGTGATTCCCGAGTTGCAACGGCGGGGCTCGTACAAGACCGCGTACGACAGCGGCACCTTGCGCGAAAAGCTGTTTCAGCGGGAGGCGCATTTGCCTGAGCAGCACACTGGCTCCGCTTTCCGACGCTAAAAGCATCGCGAGCAAGCTCGCTCCCACAGTGGATCTCGGGTGTTCACATAACCCCTGTGGGAGCGAGCTTGCTCGCGATGAGGCCCGAACAGACAACACAAACTTAATGCACTGACTGGATTACTCATCATGAAAAAGCACTACCTCTTCCACCCAGTCAAAGCACTGGCCCTGGCCCTCGGTCTGTTCAGCTCGGTGACCTTCGCCGCCGACGCCCCCCTGAAAATTGGCACCACCGCCGCTTTCGCCATTCCCCTTGAAGCAGCTGTCGAAGAGGCCTCCAAACAAGGACTGAAAGTCGAACTGGTGGAGTTCACCGACTGGATCGCGCCGAACGTCAGCCTCGCCGCTGGCGACATCGACGTGAACTACTTCCAGCACATCCCGTTCCTGGAAAACGCCAAGGCTGCGTCAGGGTTCGACCTGGTGCCATTCGCGCCGGGGATCATCAACAACGTCGGCCTCTACTCGAAGAAATACAAAAGCTTCGACGAACTGCCGCAAGGCGCCAGCGTGGCCATCGCCAACGATCCGATCAACAGTGGGCGCGGCTTGCAGCTGCTGGCCAAGGCTGGCCTGATCACCCTCAAGCCCGGCGTCGGCTACAAGGCCACCGAAGAAGACATCATCGCCAACCCGAAGCACATCAAGATCCTCCAGGTCGAAGCCGTGCAACTGGTACGCGCCTATGACGACGCCGATCTGGTGCAGGGCTACCCGGCCTACATTCGCTTGTCGAAAACCTTCGACGCGGGCTCCGCGCTGCTGTTCGACGGCCTCGATCACAAAGAGTACGTGATTCAGTTCGTGATCCAGCCAAAGAGCAAAACCGACCCGCGCCTGATCAAGTTCGTCGACATCTACCAGCACTCGCCCGCTGTGCGCGCCGCGTTGGATAAAGCCCACGGCAAGCTCTATCAAGCCGGYTGGGAAAGCTGAGCATGACCGCCGCCTTCCAACGGCGACTGGAGATTCCAGAGCCTCAACGTGCTGAACAAACCGAGCTGCATCCCGAGCTCAATCGTGCCCATGTTCGATTCATTGGCCTGGGTAAAACCTACAACGGCCAACAAGGACCGGTGGCCGCGTTGCACGGCATCGACCTGGCGATCCAGCGCGGCGAAGTGTTCGGCATCATCGGCCGCAGCGGCGCCGGCAAGTCGTCGCTGATCCGCACCATCAACCGCCTGGAACAACCGAGCAGCGGCCGGGTGCTGATCGATCAGGTCGACATCGGCGAGTTCGACGAAGACCGCCTGGTGGCGCTGCGTCGGCGCATCGGCATGATCTTCCAACACTTCAACTTGATGTCGGCCAAGACCGTTTGGCAGAACGTCGAGTTGCCGTTGAAAGTCGCTGGCGTGCCCAAGGAAAAACGCGAGCAGAAAGTCCGTGAGCTGTTGGATCTGGTGGGCTTGCAGGCCAAACACAAGGCTTACCCGGCACAGTTGTCTGGCGGGCAGAAACAGCGTGTAGGCATTGCCCGGGCGCTGGTGCATGACCCGGAGATTCTGCTGTGCGATGAGGCCACCTCGGCACTGGACCCCGAGACCACGCAATCGATCCTCGGCCTGCTGCGCGAGATCAATCAACGCCTGGGGCTGACCATTGTGCTGATCACCCACGAGATGGCGGTGATCCGTGAGATCTGTGATCGGGTCGTGGTGCTGGAACACGGGCGCATCGTCGAGCAGGGACCGGTCTGGGAAGTGTTCGGCAATCCACAGCATGAGGTCAGCAAGACATTGCTGGCGCCGTTGCAACACGCATTGCCCAAAGAGCTGCAAAGCCGTTTGCAGGCGCAGCCAACATCCTCGGACGCCGCCGTGGTCCTGCGCTTGCAGTTCACCGGCAGTCAACGCGATGAACCGGACCTGGCGGCACTGTTCAGCGCCCTCGGAGGCCGTGTGCGATTGCTCCAAGGCGGCGTGGAACGGATTCAGGGTCATGCCCTGGGGCAACTACTGCTGGCGGTGACCGGCTCACCGCTCGGTGCCGAGCAATTGCGTCAACGCGCCGGCCAATGGGCGCAACAGGTGGAGGTGCTGGGCTATGTGGTTTGATCGCTTGCTACAGGGTTTCATCGACACGTTCTTGATGGTCGGCGTGTCGTCGTTGATCGCGCTGTTGGCGGGCATTCCGCTGGCGGTGATCCTGGTCACCAGTTCCAAGGGCGGCATCTACGAAGCCCCGGCGCTGAACCGCGCACTGGGCGCGTTCGTGAACCTGTTTCGCTCGGTTCCGTTTCTGATTTTGATGGTGGCGTTGATTCCGTTCACCCGGCTCATCGTCGGCACCACTTACGGCGTGTGGGCGGCGGTTGTGCCGTTGACCATCGCGGCTACGCCTTTCTTTGCGCGCATCGCCGAGGTCAGCTTGCGCGAGGTCGACCACGGTTTGATCGAAGCGGCGCAAGCCATGGGTTGCCGGCGTTGGCACATCGTGTGGCACGTGTTATTGCCGGAAGCGCTGCCGGGGATTGTCGGCGGGTTCACCATTACCTTGGTGACCATGATCAACTCATCAGCCATGGCCGGGGCGATTGGCGCCGGTGGGCTGGGGGACATTGCCTATCGGTATGGGTATCAGCGGTTTGATAGCCAGATCATGTTGACGGTGATTGTGCTGCTGGTGGCGTTGGTGGCGGTGATTCAGTTGGGCGGGGACCGGTTGGCTCGGGGGTTGAACAAAAGATAAAATCTTACGTCATGCCTTTAGGCCCACACTAGTAGATTTAACACCATGGCTTTGAACTGCCAGATCAAGATATTCGAGTCTTGCGGGCATGAGTGGAGTTATATTCCGAGGCTGCACAGGGCCTTCAACATGTAATTCATTGACTGCAACAAAGCCATCAACTATTCGATCGCGTAACTTATCGGTGAGATAGCTTTCAAAAGCTTGACGTCCTATTTTTTTGTATTTATTTGTTGCTGTATATGCCGCAGAGTTTTGCTCAAACAGCAACCGGGCAACCTCTCCAACAAACTTATCCCCCGACACTAAAAACCCACGATAAAAATCAAAATAATTCATATCCACAAGTGAAATCTTATATAAAAATAGAGAAGTTTTTTTATTTGCTACCTTTTCCAAACTTTTTCTAAACATATCAGCTCCTGCCCGAAGGGTAGAGGTAAAAACGGTCCGACTGCCGTATCGGGCAAAGGCGTGCCCATCAGAATTGGTTCCCTCAAATCCGCGTCTCATTATTTCCCCGGGGAAACGGAAGTCATATCGGTACACTGTATTTATATCCCGTACAGAGTTGCTTCTTTTGCGTCCTCGTCGGTCAGGTCTCATTACACCCCCCTCCAGTATTCCTGTTGAAGGTTTATCCCGAGAACTTGCCCCAACAGTCAGGCTTTCAGTGTTGCGCGCTATCGCTGCCACATAGGATTCTGCTGCGTTTTCAGGTGATTCAGAGTTCTCACCAGTCGCAATCGATTTATTATTCGGCGTTCCAAAGGGCATTCGTCCATCTACATCTTCAAGTATCACCGGATTATTTCTAACCATTCTGAACAGATTAACCCCATCTACGTCCCACGCCGGATCCGGACAAATCCAGCGCTGCAACCACGGTGCGTAATACCGATAGCCATAGTAATAAAGCCCCGTCGCATCCCGCTCTTTCCCCGAATAACGGATGGTCTTGTACTGCGCCACCAGCGCACTTTTACCCGCCCAGCACGCCGTGCCGCCAAAGGGGTAATAGTGTTCCTGGGTCAGCACGCCCGCCTCGTCATCCAGTTCCAGGGTACTGGAGTCGAGGTGATCACTGAGGCTGTAGCGCAGCTGGTCACTATGCGCACCTTCGGGCCAATGCAGCGCCCGCACGTTGCTGCGTCCGGCTTCGACGCTGATGACGTGGTGCTCTTCGCCATCAGCTTGGCGGTGGATTTCCAGACCCGGGAGGTAACGGACCTCGCTGCGCAGGGTGCGGCCGCTGCTGTGGGCAAATCCCGTTTTGCGCAAGCGGTGGCCGGGGCGGTCGTAGCGGTAGCATTCGTAGTCGTCGGGCTCAGTTTCGCGTTTGACCAACGTCACGCGGCTCAATTGATTGCGGCGGTCCCAGAGCATGGCTTGCCCGCGTTGCAGTTCCCGTTGATTGCCACAGGCGTCGAAACCCGAGGCGATTTCAGGCTCGCCCGGCAGCGAGCCGTCATCGCGCTGCGCGAGGCTGCGGTTGCTCCGTGCCGAGGTGAACATCGAGAAACTAGGCGCGCCGCTGTGCTGGTGGGTGATCAAGTTTCCGCCCCGGTCGTACTCGAAGCGTTGGGTGTAATTGCGCCGCTGGTTGGGGTCCAGCGGCGTGGGCAACAGTGTCGGCAGAGCTGGGCCATGGCTCGGCTGGCTGACCTCCCAGCCTTGGGCTTCGACCAGTTGATAGAGGCTGTCGTAGCGGTAGCGGTTGATCGGGTCGATGCGCTGGTTGTTGAAATGGGTCACGGGCTGGGACAGGTCGTGCAGTTCGACGATGTTGCCTCCCGCATCGTAGACATAGTTCAGGTCCTGCAAGGGCTTCTGGTTGCCGACCGCCGCCACCAGCCGGATCAGCCGTCCGTCATCGGCGGCGTACTCGGCGTGGGTCAGCACACCATTGCCGGCGGTTTCCCGTTCGACTTGATCCTGGGCGTTGTAGCGGATGTCGCTGACCAGGCGTTGCGCTCGCTTACCCTCGCCGACCAATTGCAACCAGGCCTCACCCTGCTTGCCCGCCACGTCATAGCCAAAGGTGTGAACATTGCCCATGGCATCGGTTTGCTCCTGAAGCTCACCAGTGGGATTGAAACGGTGGCGGGTGATGAATGATTGAGCTTCCAGGTGCTCATCTCTGGCATCGAGTTTGGGCGGCCAGTCGGGTGTTTCAAGTTCGAGGAGCAAGCGTTGCTCTTCAACCAGCGCTGAACCGGCGAGCCCATAGTCGGCCACCCATTGTGTGCCTGCCGGATGGTCATGGCGAATCATCTGTCCGCACTGGTTGTGCGCTGCGTACGCGGGTTCGGAGCCGCCATAGGTCAGGCGCTCCACCACGCGAGGTCGTTCCCCCACGGCCTGTTCCGTGACGGTGACGGGCCGCTGTTGTTCGTCGAACACCGTGTGACGCTGACTGCCTCGTGCATCCCAGAATGAACAGGGCGAACCCGCCTGATCCAGCACACTCAACTGCCACCCGGCATCGACGCTGTCCGTCAACAACGGTTGCCCGTTCAAGCCGTAGAGCGTGGTCAGGTTCGGCATCGGCGCCGTGCCCCACAAACGTGGGTCGCAAGACTCGACCAAGCGGCCGGCCGCGTCGAAGCGTTGCCGAGTGATGCGTGGGTCAATCTCCAGGCTGTCGGGATGGCGGCAATAGCCGACGCTGCGAACCGTCAGGGCGCGTGGATCGATGACCGACAGCGTCGGTGTCGCGGTGTGGTGATGAGTGTTCACGGCATTGACGGTCCTTCGCTTTGACTGAGGAAAGACTGGGCTTTTTTTGGCCGGACCGAAACTGTAAGAAGTAACAGGTCGATGTCCGTGAAATGGCCATCGTCGGAACGCCGCCCGGAGCAGGCTCGCTCGCCACAGGTGATCACAGACTTCCAGAGGGAAGTTTTCGTACAGGAAAATCAGCGGTTTTGCATGCCTGTTCCCTTTCCTTTGCAGGAAATTTCCTAGATCATTTCGCTCGCTTGCGCCTGCCGAATTCCGTGGCTAGTCTCGGTCCGTCACTGCTCATCAGTGATCGGGTTTAGTCGCCCGGATATCATCGGGCGCACAGCGCCACCTTTCTTCAGGTGTTTTTTATTGCCTGAAATTTATGGTGGCTGTGCGCAGGGCACCTTCGGGTGCGCCGGTTCCCGATGTCCGGTCGACTAACCTGCGTGCAGCTGCCACCCCCTATTCGTTTAGTCGCGATATCGGTTGGCTCCAACTACATCGGAGTTTTACCAATGAAGAAACCCGTACCCGATCCTCCTCCCGAAAACCCTACCAACGAAACCGTCACCGACGATTTGCTCAGAGATCGTTCCGCACTCTACCGTGCCATCGATTTCCACCTCACCGGCAAGCAACCCGCACCAACCGATGAAATGCGCTTCTACAACGTCAGCAAAGACGTGAGTTTTGAAGACACCCAACTCTATGTCGCCGACCTGCTGCGCTGTGCTTCGGTCACGGCGTATCAGTGTGGCGATCAACTCAAAGGCGCCGACCGGGCGATGGTGTACTCGATCTGGCATTTGCTGGAGATTGCAAAGGCGATGGTGGATCACTCCATTGAGTGTTTGGGGATGAAGAAGGACTGAGCCAAGATCAAAAGATCGCAGCCTGCGGCAGCTCCTACAGAATTCACGTCCGACTCAGGCTCTGTAGGAGCTGCCGCAGGCTGCGATCTTTCAAAGCGCGAAAGCGCTTATAGTCAACCCATCTCCTTTTTCCTGCGCAGCCGACCATGAAGCAAACACCCGACGACCTCGAACAGATCACCTCCACGACCCTGGGCCACTACAACTCGACGGCCGAAAGTTTCCGAGAAGGCACCCGCGATCACGACGTCAGCCAGAACATCGATGCCCTGCTGCGGCACATTCAGGGCGAAGCGCCTTTCGACATTCTCGATTTTGGCTGCGGGCCTGGACGTGATCTGCAGACGTTCACCCGTATGGGCCACAAGGCGGTCGGCCTCGACGGTTCGGAAAAATTCGCGCAGATGGCCCGTGAGGACAGCGGCTGCGAGGTGTGGCAGCAAGACTTCTTGAAGCTTGATCTGCCAGCCGAGCGTTTCGACGGGATTTTTGCCAACGCGGTGCTGTTTCATGTTCCGCGTCAGGAATTACCGCGGGTGTTGAAACAGTTGTGGGGAGCGCTGAAACCGGGTGGGGTGTTGTTCAGTTCCAATCCCCGTGGCGAGAATCAGGAAGGCTGGAACGGGCCGCGTTATGGGTCGTATCACGACCTGGCGGCCTGGCAGCAATTGTTGATCGAGGCGGGGTTTGTGGAGCTGGAGCATTACTACCGGCCGGCAGGGCTGCCGCGGGAGCAGCAGCCCTGGTTGGCGAGTGTCTGGCGGCGCGCTGACTAAAGCGCAAATCAAAAGATCGCAGCCTTCGGCAGCTCCTACAGTAGGTGGGATGTAGGAGCTGCCGAAGGCTGCGATCTTTTGCTTTTGTTGCCAGAGCCGATGTCTTCGCGAGCAAGTCGGATCGCCGCACCGCCGCTCCCACAGGGTTCAGCGCAATCCCTGTGGGAGCGAGCTTGCTCGCGATGAGCGCGATGCGCTCGCTTTTTAAACAGCCTCTTTCTTCGGCTCGCGAATCTTGTACCAGGCCACATACAGCGCTGGCAAAAACAGCAGCGTCAGCAAGGTGGCGATGACGATCCCGCCGATCATTGCATAGGCCATCGGCCCCCAGAACACTTCCCGGGCAATCGGGATCATCCCCAGGCTCGCGGCGGCTGCCGTCAGCAGGATCGGCCGGCGTCGGTGTTCAGTGGCCTCGACCACCGCGTCCCACGGCTCATAGCCTTTATTCTCGTACTCATCGATCTGGGTCACCAGAATCACCGAGTTACGGATGATGATACCGATCAGCGCCAGAATCCCCAGGATCGCCACGAAGCCCATTGGCGTTCCGGTTGGCACCAACGCCAGCACCACGCCGATCAAGCCCAGTGGCGCGACGCTGGCGACCAGGAACATCTTCTGCACGCTGTGCAACTGGATCATCAGGAACGTGGCCATCAAGAACAGCATCAACGGCACAACCTTGGCAATCGGCCCCTGGGCCTTGCCGCTTTCCTCCACCGTACCACCGGTGGCGACCTTGTAACCCGCCGGCAGTTTGGCAGCGAAAGCGTCGATGGACGGCTTGAGGATTTTCACCAGGTCCGTCGGCTGGATCTCGTCGCGTATCGCCGCCTTGATGGTGATGGTCGGCAGGCGATCCCTACGCCATACCAACGGCTGCTCCAGTTCGTAGCGCACCGTGGCGAACGCCAGCAACGGAATCGACGTGCCGCTAGGCGTGACGATTTGCAGGTTCTGCAGGGTTTCCGGCGTACCGCGTTCGGAATCTACCGCGCGACCGACCACGTTGATCAGGTAGATGTCGTCGTCGACCTGGGTCACCGCCTGGCCACTGACGATGCCGTTCATCAGGTTGGCCACATCCTCGGAAGACAACCCCAACTGCCGCGCCTTGTCCTGGGCGATGTCGATGCGCAGGACTTTGCCCGGTTCGTTCCAGTCGTAGATGATCTCGCCAACGTGCGGGTTCTTGTCCAGCTCGGTGGCCAGGTCGATGGCATGGCGGCGCACCTGATCGACGTCTTTGCCGCTGACCCGGTACTGGATCGGACGCCCTACCGGCGGGCCCATTTCCAGTGCCTGGACATAACTGCCGATGCCGACGAAGTCGTTGCGCAAGCGCTCGCGAAGCTTCTGCATCATGGCTTCACGGGTATGGCCTTTGCTGACGATCACCAACTGCGCGTAGAACGGGTTTTGCAGTTGTTGGTCCAGTGGCAGATAGAAGCGGATCGCGCCCTGACCGACATAGGTGCTCCAGCGCACGATGTCCGGATCGTCCTTGAGCGTGGCCTCGAGTCGATCGACGGCCCGGCGGGTTTCGTCGAGCGAGGCGTTTTGCGGCAGGTTCAGGTCCACCAGGATTTCAGGACGATCCGAAGACGGGAAGAACTGGTTCTGCACGTAGCGCATGCTGAACAGCGCCAGCACAAAACACAGCACCGTAATGCCAATGGCCCACCAGCGATTGCGCATGCACCACAGCAGCCCGCCGTTGAACGCCTTGCCGATGCGCCCGGGTTCGCCTTCGTGGGGTTTCACGTTGGTGCTGAGGATGTGCACGCCGATCACCGGCGCAAACAGCACCGCCACCACCCACGACACCAGCATCGCACAGGCAATCACCGCAAACAGGGTGTAGGTGTATTCACCGGCGGAGCTGGCGTTCAAGCCGATCGGCACGAAGCCCGCGACGGTGACCAGCGTACCGGTGAGCATCGGGAACGCCGTGGAGGTGTAGGCGAAGGTCGCCGCCTGCTCCTTGGTCTCGCCCAATTCCAGACGCGTGACCATCATCTCCACGGTGATCATCGCGTCGTCCACCATCAGGCCGAGGGAAATGATCAGTGCGCCAAGGGAGATCCGCTGCATGGTAATGCCGCTGTACTCCATGAACACGAAGACCAACGCCAGCACCAACGGGATCGAGCACGCCACCACCAGCCCGGCACGCACACCGAGGCTGATGAAGCTAACCACCAGCACGATGATCACCGCTTCGAACAGCGCACGGGTAAAGCCGCCGACGGCCTCTTCCACCACCACGGCCTGATCCGAGACGTTGTAGATGCCAACACCCACCGGCAGGTCGGCGGTCAGTTGTTCGATACGCTCGTGCAAGGCCTTGCCGAACGCCTGGACATTGCCACCCTTTTGCATGGCAATCGCCAGGCCGATGGCCTGTTTACCGTTGTAGCGGAATTCCGGCGAGGCCGGATCGACATAGCCGCGACTGATTTCGGCAATGTCGGCCAGACGATAGTAGCGGTCGTTGAGCTTGAGGTTGACCTCGGCCAGGTCTTTCTCCGAAGCGAACTTCCCTGAAGTGCGCACCGAAATCCGCTCCGGCCCGGCCTCGATGACACCTGCCGGGGTCACGGCGTTCTGGGTTTGCAGGCTCTGCACCACCTGACGCTGATCGATGCCCAGCGCGGCGAGTTTGCGCGTGGAGAAGTTCAGGTACAGCACTTCGTCCTGCTGGCCGACCATCTCGATCTTGCCCAGCCCCGGCACGCCGCGAATTTCCATGCGCGCCTGTTCCACGTAGTCGCGCAACTGACGCAGGGTCAGGCCGTCGGCGGTGAAGGCGTAGATCGAGCCGAAGACGTCACCGAACTCGTCGTTGAACGACGGCCCCTGTATGCCTTGCGGGAACTGGTATTTGATGTCGTTGATCTTCTTGCGCACCTGGTACCAGATTTCCGGGATGTCCTTGGCACTGGTGGTGTCGCGCAGGTACACGTACACAGTGGACTCACCGGGGCGCGTGTAGCTTTTCACATAGTCGAGGGAGTCGAGTTCTTCGAGCTTTTTCTCGATCCGGTCAGTGATCTGCTTGAGGGTTTCCTCCTGGGTCGCCCCCGGCCATTTGCTCTGGATCACCATGGTTTTGATGGTGAACGAAGGGTCTTCTTCGCGCCCCAGGTTGAAGTACGAGAACACACCCATCAGCAATGCGACGAACATCAGATACCAGATGAACGACTGATGCTTGAGGGCCCACTCCGAGAGATTGAAAGGCCCTTTCATTGACTGTCCTCGTCGATTTTCACTTGTTGCCCCGGCTTGAGACTGTTCACGCCCGCACTGACCACCCGCTCGCCGTTCTTCACGCCGCCGGCCAGCACCACGGTGCTGTCGGTACGGCTGATCACGGTGATGTCACGGGGAGAGACGGTTTTACTCTGTGCATCGATCACCCAGATGCGTGGCTTGCCATCGACCTCCTGCAGCGCGGTGAGCGGCAACTCGATGCGCGGCTTGATCGCCGAGCTCAGGGTGACGCTGATGGCCGTACCCAAGCGGAAGCCCTGTGGCGTTTCGGCCAGGGTCAGGCGGGCGCGACGGGTGCGTGTGGCGCTTTGAGCCTTGGGTTCGATTTCGCGGATGATGGCGGTGGTGTTGATGCTTGGATCAAGTTGTGCAGCAACCAGGAACACCACATCGCTGGGCAGTTGATCGACCAGGGTATCGGGCAGGTCGATCACCGCTTCCTTGATGTCCGGCTGCGCCAGGGTCACCACTTGCTGACCGGCCGTCACCACTTGCCCGGCCTCGGCGCTCCACGCGGTGACCACGGCTTTATGGTCGACACGCAACTCGGTGTAGCCCAGTTGGTCCTTGCTCTGGTTGACGGCTGCCCGGGCCTGATCGAGGGAGGCCTGGGTGGTTTTCAGGTCCGTGTTGGCCTCGTCGAGTTGTGCTTGCGCGCCGACCCCGCGGTCAAACAAGGCTTGCTGACGCTGGGCAGTGGCCTTGGCGTTGATCAGTTGCGCCTGGATTTTCGCCAGATCGCCCTGGGCCGAGCGCAATTGGTTCTGCTGATCTGAAGGATCGAGGGTGGCGAGCAATGTGCCCTTCTCGACCTCGGCGCCGACATCGACGTTACGACTGGCGATTCGCCCGCCCACGCGGAACCCGGTATTGCTTTCATAGCGTGCCTGGATACTGCCGGCGAAGCGACCCAGGTCCTCTTCGCTCAAGGCCTGGACCTTGATCGATAGCACCGGCCGTACCGGCGCCGGCGGCGGTTCGCTCTTGGAACAGGCGCTCAGCACCAGCCCGATGGACAACGCCCATAAAGGCTTCATGGCTTTGCTCCCCACGTCAGGTCCTTGTAAGTGTTTTCGGCAATCTCGACTTCCATGTCCGGGTGCAACAGTTGCCCGCCCGCGATGATGACTTTGTCCCCGTCCTTCAACCCGCCACTGATGATGACCTTGCCCGTCAGGTAGCGGCTGACCGTCACCGAATGCAATTGCGCCTTGCCCTTGTCGTCGACAATCCAGACAGCAGGATTGCTGATGTTTTTGGTCAGCGCCGACCACGGCAACTCGATGACCGGCTTGCCCGATCCCCTGGCTGTGGCACTCACCACCGAACCCAACTGCATGCCGTCGGGCAGTTTGTCGAGGCCGACCTTGACCTGCACGGTTCCGGATTGCGCCGACACCGACGGGGTGATTTCGCGTACGGTGCCGGTGGTTTTGATCGCAGGGTTGTCGAGCAAGCTGAGGACAATGGTGTGATCTCCCGGCTTCTCGGCCAGCAGCGATTCATAGACATTGAACACCGCATCCCGGTCGCCGTCCCGGGCCAGGCTGAAGATCGGCATCGTCGCCTGCACCACCTGGCCGACTTCCGCCTGACGCTCGGTAATGATCCCCGGCGCATCGGCAATCAGCGCCGTATAGCTCAACTGATCCCTGGCATTGGCCAACTGCGCCTGGGCCGCGCTCAGGGCGCTCTGGCTGCTGTGCAAGGCGGCCTGAGCAGAGTCATATTCGCTCTGGCTGGTGTAGCCCTTGGGCAAGAGTTTTTGCTGACGTACGAACGCCAGCTCGCTCTGCTTCACCCGCGCCTGTTCGGCGACCACTTGTGCCTGGGCCGAGTCGACATTGGTCTGCAGATCCTTGGGATCGAGCCGGGCGAGCACTTGCTTGGCGGTCACACGATCACCGACGTCAACCGAACGCTGGATGATCTTGCCACCGACGCGGAAAGACAGCTCCGTCTGTACCCGCGCCTGGATATCACCGGTGAGGGTGACCGAGGCCGCGTAATCCGCTGGCTTGACGACCTGCACGAACACCCGTGGCAGGTATTCCTGTACGGGCTTTTTCTCCTCGCAAGCCGTTAGCAGGGTGACGACACTCAAGGCCATGACTACTTTCAATCCGGGAACCGCCATGCAAACTCCTTGGCCTTTTTATGGACAACTCGACAGAGAGCTTAGAACAGGATTTCAACGGCGCACGCTCCCTTTATGAAGAAACAATTCATAACGTTTTCCCCAAAAAACACGTGTCATAGACGCCTGCACGTACCTGAAAATGAGCCCGCTCGATCTCGCCTCAGGAACAAATATGCTCAAGACCCTCGCGGTGGCCAATTACCGCTCGATCAACAAATTGGTGATCCCGCTGGGCCGGCTGAATCTGATCACCGGCCCTAATGGCAGCGGTAAATCCAACCTTTACCGTGCACTGCGCCTGCTGGCGGAAACCGCTCAGGGCGGCGTGGTCAATGCGCTGGCCCGCGAAGGTGGGCTGAATTCGACCTTCTGGGCGGGCCCGGAAACCATCACCCGGCGTATGCGCAATGGCGAAGTGCCCGTCGAGGCCACGGTGCGCCAGGGCGTCAAACGCCTGCGGCTGGGGTTTGCCGGGGAAGATTTTGGCTACTCGATCAGCCTGGGCCTGCCCGATTCCAATGGCCATTTCATGCTCCCCGGGCACAGTTCGCCCATACCGTCACGCTTCGGCCTCGACCCGCAGATCAAGCGCGAATGCCTCTGGGCTGGAGCGTTCTATCGTCCGGCCAGTCTGCTGGTCGATCGTGACGGCCCAATGATCCGCGCCCGCGCCGATCGCAAGTGGGATGTGCTGGCGCAGCACACGCCGATGTTCGACAGTCTGTTCGATCAGGTCGGCAGCTTGCGCAGTTCGCCGGAAGTGCTGGAGATGCGCGAGTTCATCCGCCGCTGGCGCTTTTACGATCACTTTCGCAGCGACACCGACGCCCCGGTGCGCCAGCCGCAACTGGGCACCCGCACGCCGGTGCTGCACCACGACGGACGCGACCTGGCGGCGGCCTTGCAAACGATCATCGAAATCGGCGATCCCGAGGCATTGCGAGCCGCGATCAGCGACGCGTTTCCCGGCGCCAGGCTGGCTATCGAACCGCTGCCGGGCGGGCGCTTCGCCATCGAGTTTCATCAGGAGGGGTTGTTGCGGCCGTTGTCGGCGGCGGAGTTGTCGGACGGGACGTTGCGCTATTTGCTGCTGGTCGCCGCACTGCTGACACCACGGCCGCCGACACTCATGGTGTTGAACGAGCCGGAAACCAGCCTGCATCCGGATCTGCTGCCGGCGCTGGCGCGCTTGATCATCCGCGCCTCCGGGCAGTGCCAGGTGTGGGTGGTGTCCCATGCCCGGCGATTGATTTCGGCATTGCAGCAAGACCCCGACTGCAACTGCATCGTGCTGGAGAAAGATCTTGGCCAGACCGCAATTGTCGGCCAGCGCATGCTGGATGAACCGGCATGGTATTGGCCGGATTGAACGACGCGTGATTTGCCGGGACGCCAGTCTGAGCAATCCATCGCCCCAAAAAAAACGCCGACGCTAAATCAGCCGTCGGCGTTTGAAACCTTAAAGGGGTTTGCTTCGCGAATCAGAACGCCGGCAGTACCGCGCCGCTGTACTTCTTCTCGATGAATGCTTTCACTTGCGGGCTGGTCAGGGCCTTGGCCAGTTTCTGGATGGCAACGCTGTCCTTGTTGTCCGGACGGGCCACCAGGAAGTTCACGTAAGGCGAATCGGCACCTTCGATTACCAGGGCGTCTTTAGCCGGGTTCAGACCCGCTTCCAGTGCGTAGTTGGTGTTGATCATGTCCAGGTCGACCTGATCCAGCACACGCGGCAACATCGCGGACTCAAGCTCCTTGAACTTGAAGTTGTGCGGGTTCTTGGCGATGTCTTTCGGGGTCGACACGGCGTTTTTCGGGTCTTTCAACTCGATCAGGCCAGCCTTCTGCAGCAGGATCAGGGCACGGCCGCTGTTGCTGCCTTCGTTCGGGATGGCAATGGTCGCGCCATCTTTGAGCTCAGCCAGGGTTTTGACTTTCTTCGAGTAGCCGCCGAAAGGTTCAACGTGCACGCCAATCACGGTTTCAAGGTGAGTGCCTTTGCCTTCGTTGAAGCTCTTCAGGTACGGCAGGGTCTGGAAGTAGTTGGCGTCCAGACGCTTCTGGTCGACCTGCACGTTCGGCTGAACGTAGTCGGTGAAGACTTTGATTTCCAGGTCCACGCCTTCTTTGGCGAGGGTTGGCTTGATCAGCTCGAGAATCTCGGCGTGTGGGACCGGGGTCGCGGCAACCACCAGTTTCTCGCCAGCCTGGGCCAGGCCCGCGGTCAGGGCAGCTGCCAGTGCGGTGAACAACAGAACCTTTTTCATGCAGTGTCCTTATCGAAAATCACAGTCGCTTGTGGCGACGGCTTGAAAACGAGAGTGCCAGTGAAGTGCTATCGCTGGTGTGAAGCGGACAATACCGAGATTTTTTATTCCCGGACAATAACTTTTATTCGCTTTGATATTCCATTTTGAAAGAATCTAACTCACTGGTCATCATTGCTCAATTGCAGCGCAGTTTGAGGATCTGCTCGGCAATCTCATGGGTAAATGACTCCAGAGCGTCCACCACATCTCTTCGAGTCTCCTGAGCACTGAAATCCTCGGCCAGTGACGGCCAGCTTTTTTGAAGAATTGCGTCGACTTTGGCGGCGTACTTTTCCGAATTCGCGGCCACGAACGCTGATGTAGCAGCGATACTCGCCCCACTGATTACCGTTTTTACCGTCAACACGTTATTGAGCCGGCTCTGCAATTTGACGGTACTTTTCACCGCCTCATTTGCCGTAGAAGCAGCGGCATATAGACGCCGCCCAGCGGCTGCGCGCGCGCCCCCTCGTTGTGCAGTCGCCACGTACTCCAGGGAGCGCACACTTTTCGTCAACGCAAAGCCAATGCCTTTACTGCCAATTTTTGCAACCGCGGTGGCCCCGAGCGACACCACTCCCAGCGCTATCGACGAGTAGGTCAATAGCTGGGCGCCAACGGTATCCGGGGCCAGCTCATCGACAACCGCCGAGGCAATTGAAACCGTCGCGGAAATGACCTCCAGCGTTAACAAGGCGAAGGCGTTAGCCGAGATCGGTACGAGTGGTGCGGTTGCGCCCATGGTAACGACTGTCAGGGCAATCGCGGCGGCAGCCAGGGCGGCGCTCACACCGATTTTCACCCACCCCAAGGTCGAGATATGCCCGGTGGGATCCTTGAGATTGACCGGATCTCCCAGACAATAGGCATAGGCATTGATGCCGCCATCCTCAAAGGGGCTCCAACTGTCGGGGCTGTGAAATCGCATCAATCGGGGGTTGTAGGCCCGATAACCCCTGCCGAGCAGATAGCACCCGGTTGACGGGTCCAGTCGCTCACCCTGAAACCCCAGCAGGGCGCCAAGTCCGCTCGATGCGGGGCGATCACCATAAGGAAGACAAGACAAAACAGATTCGTCTTGAGATCCAAGGCGCGCAAGGGCCGTGCCCTGACCATCCGTGACAAACAAGACAACGTCGTCACCTTGCTGCTCGGCCAAGGACTTGCCGTCGCCTGACAACAGACTGCGTCGGTGGTTACCGGCCACTTCGCTGCACAGTGCATGCTCGCTATAGAAAAGCCTGATCAGCTCTCCGGATTCGGCAGCCACCGCATGCAATTGATCTTCGCCGTCGAATTGATAATGCGCACGACCGCCAGCGCTGGCCACACTTTCGAGCCGACTCAGCGTGTCATATCTGAACGTGCGCCCTTGGTTATCGTTGAGCAGATTACCGTTGGCATCGTATTCGAAGCTCACTTGCCCGGGTTGATAGTGCGCGTGACTGTGAGTCAGTGAACTCAACTGGGTTTTATCAGGGCGATCGTAGGAAAACCTGCACAGGTTCACCTCCCCATCGAACCCCGTACGCACCGTCAACAGGTTATCGAGGTAGTCGTAGGTGAATTCCTGAAAATCAATGCGTTTTCCCCAGGCATCGATCGGTGCCTGCGTGCCCTCACAGTCATAGCGCTTCAGGCGCCCGCGCCTGTCGTAGGCGAAGGTTTCTGTACGTGATTGCGTACCGGACACCAACGATCGCTGTTGAAGTTTGTCATCGGCCCCAAACACTTGAAGGATTTCCAGGCGAGATCCGTCGCCGAACTGCGAAATACGCTGGATCTCACGACCGAATTCATCGTGATTCAAGGCGGTCGTCAACGAACGTTTCGAGGCGGTGTCCTCGACACTCAATGTCAGCAACTGGCCCCGGGCACCGTAGGTGTACTTCGCCAGAACCGGTCCCTGCTTAATTTCTACGGGCCGCGCCGCAGCGTCATAGACATAAGTAGTTTCTACATCGTTAACATCGGTAAAGCTGATGGGCAGCCCATTCAATGAACGGGTAGTGGCGGTGCCGAAGCGGCCTTCTCTGGAGATCCACTCCTGGGACTTCTCTTTGCCCGACCTGGCGTACTCAACCCGGCGCTGGATGGCAGGGCTGGAGGTTTCGACGAGTTGCCCGGTCAATGGATCAAATCGATATCTGGCTGATTGAGCGTGGCTGCCCATCCGCGCGGTCACGGCCCCGTTGAGCATGGGATCAAGAGTGAACCTGAAAATATCGCCCGCCGCCGTCACTTGCTGCACAGCTTGAGCGCCCCCACCTTCATAGGTCCTTGTTGCGGTTCTGCCGCCGACGGTCGTACGGGTGACACGTAATAAACCGTCATAAGTCCGGGTGCCCAACACGTAGTCATCGGCACTGATTTCGATCGGATGATCACCCGTGCTCAGAGGGTCATACTTTTTTTTTATCGAAGTACCATCCGGCAGAACCGTCTCGATCAGACGACCGAAAAGGTCATAACGCAAGCGCGTTTCGAATCCTGCCTCGTTGGTTTGCGTCAGGCAACGCCCAAGTCCGTCATAGGAAAAAGTCGCGGTAATAGTGACCACATCTTCGGAATCGATGCGTTCTTCCCGATCTGGCTTACCGAACACGTTCAATACAGAACGGGTTTTTCCAGCGCCGTCGCACCAGCATGTTCGAGTCAATGAAACCGGGTCAAACACATCGTTCACCGCGACACCATCAGGACCTACCGTTCTGCATACGCGCCCCCAGCCGTCGTGGCTGTAGGTCGTGGTTGACGCAGTGGCCTTGTCATCGCACCAATCCTGGCTGACTTCGCTCACCAGTCGACCAAAATTGTCGTAGTGGGCCTCATAGCTCAAACGCATTGGCTTTTCGGGTGAATCGACATCCTGAACTTTGACTTTGGTCGTGCGCCCGACCCCGTCGAGCCAAATCTTGCTCAGCACACCCCGTATGTTAGTGATGCCGATGGTTGCGCCGTCCTCTGACTGGCTTTCGCCGTAGAATTCAGTGATGCGTGACGCGATATCCGTTCCATCGAATGCCGCTGTCTCGCGAACGACACGGTTCAGATTGTCGTACTTCTTCAACAACTCACTGCCGCCCCCATCCCGAAGCTTGACTTCCTGTCCGATAAATCGGTCATGCCAGACTTTGCGATCATGCCTTTCGCTACCCACGTACAATTGTTGAAGGGTTTCTACCCAATCTCCATCAATTGAATATTTGAATTCGAGACGGCGGTTGCCGTTGTGCTCGGCTTGCGAGCGACTCTTGAGGCGTCCGTAAAACGCATCGCTGGCATCATCGATGTACTCGAATCGAGTATCCACGCATGGCTCTTTATTCCCTCCTTCAAACAGCCTTTCGCTTTGAGGCAACAAAAACCGGTGACCGTCTTCGCGCATGGAGGGCAAGTCAATGTAGGAAAAACGGACAATGACCGTCGGCGCCGGGGCAAAATCAGGTGAAGGCGTGACCGATCGCTCCTTCAATGCCGTGACGAAACCCAGTGGGTTGGGGGGGCAACCCTCGGCACCTTCTGCCGGATAATAGACGTATTCCTCCCGGGCTCCGCTCGGATTTATCTGCGTTAGCAGATTGCCGGATTCATCATAGGTCGTATGGGTGGTTTCGGTTCGGGGCGCGGCGTTCGTAGAAGTATCGACATAACTGACGACAGATGTCTTCTGCAGTTGGAAATGGGCGGGCTGATCGGAGAAGTCCAGACCGTCAACATCGTGATAGGTAATCGTTCGTTGCTGCACCTTCCCGTTGGAAAGGGACTTTTCCGAGGTCATCAGGTGGAAGCGGTTGTAGGTTCTTTCGATGCGACTCAGTTCAACTGTCTTGTCGCCCACACCCGTAACCAGGCGTTCGGTACAGGAGTAGGTGTAAGGCCCTTTGTGCCCGTGCAGATGGTCCCCGTCCTGCACCCAACGAAGTCCCGATTGATAGCCGAGGAAATTTTTGTCGGAGTATTCATAGACACGGGTGATCGTCGGCAACCCTGTACCCGGCACCAGAACACTGCGCCGCACCGCCGGCAAAGCATTGATTGGTGCCCCGAGCGGTAACCGGTGCTTCTGAGGAGCGTACTCAATACTCTCGACACTGCCACCCGGCGCGCGGACATCCGTCATGACCAGAAAACCATTGAGTAATTGGTAATCGAATGACCATGCAAGGTGCTCGGCGGTACCGTGATCAAGGGATATCTGCCGGAGCCATCCATCGCGAACCCGCAAAACAAACTTCAAGCGTCTTTGCGGATGATCAGGCCATACGGTAATGCTGGCGGGTTGATCTTTCGTTTCATAACTCAGGGCCACGAGGCGGTGTTGCTGATCGTGAATTTCGTGCAGGACACGGCGGCCCCGTACCAACATGTATTTCAGACTGATCGAGCGCCCTTCGTTGGAGTGAACCTGTTCGGGCAACCATTCGTCATACGTTTCATCCGGCCTGACCAACTTCTCGATCAGACCGTTTTTATGGCTGACAACCAGATTGTCGCCGTCGAGCGTGACCAGGGTGTCTTGAAGCTTTTTATCCTTGACGACGAGCCGCCCTCGGCTGATGTAGACACGATAAGAAACTCCGCTTGCAAGGGTCAGTTTACGGGTCTTCCGATTGTAGGAGCTCAAACCCAATGACCAACCGCGTCCCCAACCGAGATCTGTTGTGCGGAAACTATCGAATGAAATACTAAAGGATACCTGCGGACCATTGATATTGTTAGCCACCCACCCCGCGAGATTAATGCTGGTACTATAAGAGCCGGTACGGACATCAACTCCAGACTGGATAAACTCAGAAAAATTGAATGCGTTGGACTCCACTTCTGGCACTGCTGTACTCATCATCATTCCTTGACTTTGCAGACACAGTAAAATTAAACAACTTCGATCATCGAAGGATTTCGGGTATTCATTGCGACGTCGACTTCATGCCTGTTCCCATACATATCCCGAACAAACACCCTCACCAACAAATGATCATATCGAACATGGGACGTTCCGCCCTTTCTGGCAAAGTGCATCAAAAAAGTGACTTTGCCTTGTTCTTCATGGCAGGTCGCAAGTTTATCGGCTGTTTCCCACAACACCTCCGTGCCATGATTAGCCTTGAGCCCTTTAAAATAGCCAACGGCGTAATACCCGAGATAATCGGGATACTCGCTGCGTGCATGCAACACGCCGCTAATCGAGCAATCGATGAATTTTATATGGTGCTGATCCACTAACAGATCCAGAACATATCGATCAACCTTGGCAAGGTTCTCTGTCGGTTGCAAGTTGCCGGATAGGTGTTTGACCCTGAACTGTTCTTTTCGATAGATCGGCGGTGGAACGGTCCTCAGGCTTATTTCACCGAATTCCGAGGTTTCTTCCGAATAGAATGCCTTCCCGTCCGAACGGGTAATGGCTGCAATCAGCTTGATGGGCTCGGGAGAGTTGCTGCTGACGTAGAACTCCTTGAGAAAGATGGCTTTCCCCCGCACAACCGGGCCACGCGGTTCACCCGTGTGAGGAAACGGCTCGTATGGTAAGCGTCGTTCCAGCGCGCATTTCCATGCCAGTTCCTCGCCGTCTCGGATGTTGTCTATCGGCAGGGCTTTGCCGGAATAGGCATCCAGCAGTTGAATGCTGTCGAACTCGCTTTGGGAAATGCCTACTACCTTTTGCCCATCGTCTACAGCTTGCACAACCACCATCAATTTCAACTGCTGATACCCATTGGCGTAAATTGTATTTCCGCCCGACGTCGAGAAGACTTGAAATCGTTTGAGGTCTATCCACTCAGGAGAATCAGCCTCTTGAAAAGACTGGGGTGCCATCCCCGGATCAGCAGGCATATGACCTTCGGCAAGGAGATTGATATCTTCCAACTCATCGTCGGCACCCGGGGCTATCGCAGCATTATTTTCAACAAGCCTCACAGAAAAATCCTTTTTCATATGATATTTAACAATGACGGATATCAATGTATCCAAGAGAAGTTAAAAGATATATCAAACCCCATCGGCCTGCAAAACGCAAAATTGTCACAACCACACTGCAAATATTACAAAATATAAAACAAGGATCAGCCCCCACAAAAAAACCAAGCAACAATCAATTGCCTGGTTTCGTTATAAATATAATCAATGAGTTTATATATTGATGCTTGTGAAATGTTTTTTCAGCGCCCGGACTTCAGCGACATCTCCTTGTTGAACAAGTTGATCTATCCATCCTTGTATAAGAACCGCAGATGGCCGGGCAACCGACAGATTCAAATGTTCCGGCAATATTTCGTCACCCGTACTGACCAGCAATGCAAAGTGAATGACGTTCTCCAGCTCCCTGGTATTGCCCGGCCAACTGTGCCGCTCCAACACTTGTTGCGCCTCCTCGCTGATCAGCGGTACCGGCAGGTCCAGGCGTTGGCTGTAGATGCCGAGGAAGTACTCCGCCAGCGAGAGGATATCCCCCACCCTCTCACGCAACGCCGGCAATTCGAGCGGGCCTTCGCTGAGGTAGTGATAGAGCCGTTCATGGAATTTTCCGGCGGCAACCGCCTGGGCCAGATCGATGCTGGTGGCCGCCACCAGCCGCACATCCACCGGGCTCGGCTGCTGGGCACCGACGCGGGTGACTTCGTGGTTTTCCAGTGCGGCAAGCAGCTTGATCTGGATCGGCAGCGGCAGGTCGCCGATTTCGTCCAGGTACAGCGTGCCGCCGTTAGCCGAACCGAACCACCCGGCACGACTGCTCGCCGAGCCGCTGTAACTGCCCGCCGCATAGCCGAACAACTCGGCGTCGGCGTAAGTCGGGCTGATGGCGCCGCAGTTGACCGAGACGAATAACCCGCCGCGATCACTGGCGCGATGGATATGCCGCGCCAGCAATTCCTTGCCGGTGCCGGTTTCGCCACGGATCAGCACTGACACTGAACGCGTGGCCAGTTGCTCCAGGTCTTCACGCAATTGCCGCGAACGCGGATCGACAAACACTAGCGCCTTGGCGCGGATGCTCAGGGGACTTTTTTCGGCATCGGGAAAGGTCAGCAGCGGCTGACCGAAGGTTTCAAAGCTCATGGCAGACTCCCGCCCAAAACCGCCGGGAGACGGGGGCGTTAAATAAAGAAAGTGTTCAAGCGCGACGCAGGGCGTGGTGTTCCATGCGGTTCTGCAAGCGATAGAGATAGGCAAAACCCTGCTCCCAGCGCTGGTGACCGGACTTGACGTTGATATGCCCCGCCCCCGCCAGAATCCCCGCCTCGGCCCCCCAATGACGCGCCAGTTCCAGGGCACGCGGTGCACTGACGGCGCTGTCGTTGTCGGAGCTGACAACCTGGCTCGGGAATGGCAGCAGGTCCGTCGGAATCGGCGCGAAGTTACGCAAGGCCGGCACGCAGGCCGGGCGTTCGACATCTGCCGGCGCGACGAGCAAGGCACCGCGTACTTGACGCAAAAACTGCACGGGGGCGCTCGCTGCCCAATGGGCGACGGTGATGCAACCCAGGCTGTGGGCGATCAGGATGACCGGCGTGCTGTCGGCGGCAATCGCCTCGGCCAGCGCCGCGACCCAGTCTTCGCGACGTGGCGTCAGCCAGTCGGCCTGCTCCACCCGCGCACTGTTCGGCAGGCTGTTCTGCCAGTGGCTTTGCCAATGATCTTCCGGCGATCCTTGCCAGCCCGGCACAATCAGGTAGCGAATTGATTCGTTGCGCATGGGGGAGCTCTCCTGCTGCGTGTCTGTTCTCGGTCGAGTATAGGGAGAGGATTTATATTCGTTAAGGAATAAGAAGCTATTTATTAAGACCAACATAGAATATACAACCATCTCTGTAGGAGCTGCCGCAGGCTGCGATCTTTTGATTTTAAAAAAACAAGGTCAAAGGATCGCAGCCTGCGGCAGCTCCTACAGGGGTCAATTCTGTTTCGGGAATAAAAAAAGGGCCGCACCCTGCCAAGGAGACGGCCCCGGAAAACGAAAATCCGTTAACGCGCAGTAATCACCGACAGTTTGGTAATCCCTGCCCGCTCAATCGACGCCATGGCCCGCGCCACCTCGCCGTAATTCACACCATTGTCGGCCTGCAACTGCACGCGCACCTCGGGGTCCTTGGCCTTCACCGACTTGAGGTTGAACTCCAGCAAGTCCGGTTGTATCTCGTCCTTGTTGATAAACAGTTTGCCGGCACCGTCGATGCTCACCACCAACGGATCTTTCTGCTCCACCGGCGCCACCGCTTCGGTCTTGGGCAGGTTGATCGGAATTGCGTTGGTCAGCAGCGGCGCGGTGACGATGAACACCACCAGCAACACCAGCATCACATCCACCAGTGGCGTCACGTTGATCTCGCTCAGCACCTCATCAGAGTCTTGCGTGGAGAAAGCCATATCAGGACGCCTCCTTCACTTTCTGCGCATTGTCCTGGGCTGCCACCTTGTGCGCCTTCGGGTGGATCAGCACACGGAACGAACTCTTCTGCGCCAGGCTGTAGAAGTCATGGGCGAAGTCATCCAGGTCCGCCGCCGTCAGTTTCAAACGGCGCAAAAAATAGTTGTACACCAGCACCGCCGGCACCGCGACGGCGATCCCCACACCGGTGGCGACCAATGCCGCGCCAATCGGTCCGGCAACCGTTTCCAGGCTTGCCGAGCCCGCCGCGCTGATGCCTTTCAACGCTTCCATGATTCCCCACACCGTGCCGAACAACCCAATGAACGGCGAGGTACTGCCAATGCTCGCGAGCACCGCCAACCCGGTTTCCAGCGACCGGCGCTCGCGCACGATCTGCTGACGCAAGGCCCGCTCCAGGCGATCCTGATGGTTGATCGCCTGACTCAAATCCGCCGCTTGCGGCGCCTCGCCCACCTGGATGGCCGCATAACCGGCCTGCGCGACACGGGCCGCGGCACCGGGCCGTGTTTCGCTCAGTTCGGCCGCCGAGTCGAGGCTCGACGCAGCCCAGAACTGTTGATGAAACTTTCGATCCTGTGCCTTGAGGCGACCGAACTGCACGCCCTTGAGCAATGCCAGACCCCAGGTCGCGACGGAAAAAACCACCAGCAGCCAGATCACCGCGCTTTCGATGGATTCAAGTGGAGATGCCAGTAAAGTCATGGTGTATTCCTCGTGTAAACGTTTCGCGCGAAATTGGTTTCGGTTTAATGAATCTTGAAATCGATGGGCACGCTGACCCAGCCGTCCCGGGCGACATCACCTTGCTTGGCCGGCACGAAACTCCAGCGTTTCACCGCGTTCAGCGCGGCCTCGTCGAGTGCATCACGACCGCTGCTTTTCTGGATCTGGATCTCGCCGGGCTTGCCGCTGGCCAGCACGTGCACGCGCAACAACACCGTGCCTTCCCAGCCGCGACGCTGGGCCAGCGACGGGTATTCCGGCGCCGGGTTTTTCAAGTAGCCGGCCGTTGCGGAGGCCGGTGTCACAGGCGCGGGCGCCGGCAGTGCAGGTGATGCCGGGGCGGCGACGGGCGTTGCCGGTGTCACAGGCGCGGGTGGTTGCTCAACCGCCTTGGGCGCCGGTTTCGGTATCGGTATCGGTTTGGCCACCGGTTTAGGCTTGGGAACCGGCTTCGGTGGCGGTGGTTTCACGGCCAGTTCGTCTTCCACGGGCGGAGGCGGCTCAACCACTGGCGGCACGGGTTGTGGTGGCAGTGGTTCGACCACCGGTGGCGCCGGCCGCGAGAACTCGATGGTCATCGGCGGAATTTCCGGCGGCACGATCGGCAGCACTGGGGTCGGTTGCTGATTGACCCAATAAATCACCGCGCCATGCACCAGCAGCGCCAGCACGCCGAGCAGGATCGTTTCCCTTCGGCTCAAAATGCCCTTGGGCGAACGCTGCAAACGCAACTGGCCCAAGGGCACGCGGTGCGGTCGGCCGAGGTCGACCAACTCGCCACCAGGTGCCTGGCGCCACAACACTTCATGCGCACTGGCAGCGGTCTGGACATTGCCCATTGCTGAACCCCCCCTTCTTAGAAGTCGTATCGACCGGTCACGCCCAGCGTTCGTGGCGTGCCGAGCAGGCCTTCATAACCGCCATTCGCAGCCGTCCACAGCGTCGTGTAGTAGGTTTTGTCGAAAGCGTTTTTCAGCCATAACGAAACGTCCCACTGCCCCTGGTTGAAGTCGCCGCGAAGGCCGGTGGACAGGTTGACCACTGCATAACTCGGGATCTGCCCGAAGTCGGAATCTTCCACCGTGCCCACTGCTTTGGAGCGGAACGCATAGCTGGCAGTGACGTACTCTTCGAAGCCGTTGCTCAGGTTCCACTTGTATTCGCCGTTAGCGTTGCCGATCCATTTCGAAGCGCCCACCACTTGATGCCCGCTGAGGTCGCAGGATGCCGGAGCGCCCGGCGCCAGGCTGACTTCCGGTGGGCAGGGTGCATCTTTGTACGAGAGGTAGCTCACATCGTTGTACGAGCCATTGATGTTCAGCGTCAGGCCGCGCAACGCAAGCAGGGTGCTTTCGAATTCCACGCCACGGGAGCGCACCGAGCCGGCGTTGGTCAGGAACTGCACGCGGTTGACTTCGTCGAAGGCGTTGGTCTGATAGCCGTTGACCTGGGTCCAGAACACGTTGGCATTCAGTTGCAGGCGACGGTCCCACAGGGTGCTCTTGAAACCGAGTTCGGCGTTGTTGGCGCGCTCGGTGCCAATCAGCAGCGAATCGGCGCCGGCCACCGGCGCGGTGCCGACAGCCAGATTGACCCCTCCGGATTTTTCGCCGTGGGACAACGTGGCGTAGGTGAGCAGGTCGTCGGTGAGGCGGTAGCTGAGGTTCAACAGGCCCGAGGGACTGGAACTGTACTGGTTAAGATCACCGGAATCGAAGACCCCCGCACGAGCGCGTCGTGCCGCGGCCGCCGCACCGGTGACCGCGGCACCACCGGCCGGCGCATCACGGGTCACCCTGGCGTTTTTCTCTTCATAGGTGCCGCGCAACCCGGCGGTGAAATCCAGGCGCTCGGTCAGGTGCCAGGTGCCTTGGGCGAACAGCGCGAAGCTGTTGGTTTCGATATGACCGTTGCCGACACTGTCGATGTTGTTCAGCGCACCGTTGGGCGTACCGTTCCAGATGTCCGCTTGCGGGCCGTAAAAGGTGAAGGATTTGTTGTCCAGGTCGGAACCGAAGTAGTAGGCGCCGAGCACGTAATCGAAGAATCCACCGGTAGGCGACGCCAGGCGAAACTCTTGGGAATACTGCTTATCCTCCACCGAAACGCCGGCGTTGTGGAAGACGGATACGTTCAGGCCATCATCATTGCGTGGGGTGAAATTCCACCAGCGATAGGCGCTGATGGAGGTCAGGGTGAAGTCGCTCGGCAGCGTCCAGTTGGCCTCGACCGACGTGCCGCCCTGGTGCACGGTGACGTGCTGGTCATCGTTCAGATTGACCTTGCGGTGCGTGCCGTCAACCAGTGTCGCACCCGCCGCATTGGCCCGACGCTGGTAAAGGTTGGTGCCATTGATGGTCGGCCCGGTGTTGAACAACACCCGGGTGCCGGCGCTGGAATCCTCCTCGTTGTAGTCGCCGATCCAGCGCAGGCTGAATGATTCGTTGGGCTTGAACAGCAACTGGCCACGGAAGCCATCGCGGGAGCCGCCGTTCAAATCGTGGCCGTCGAATTCGTTCTTGATATCGCCATCGCTGCGGGTGCGATACGCAGAAAAGCGTCCGGCGAGTTCGTCATTGAGCGGGCCGGAAATCGTGCCCTTGGTCTGGAAATAACCGTCCTCGCCGACCGAAGATTCGATGCTGCGTTCCGGGGTAAAAGTCGGCGCACGGGTGCTGATGTTGATCACGCCCGCCGTGGTGTTCTTGCCGAACAAAGTGCCTTGCGGACCGCGCAGCACTTCAAGCTGCTCGATGTCCATCAGGTCGAACACGGCCATGCCCGGCCGACCGAGATAAACATTGTCGATGTACAGCCCGACACTGCCCTCCAGGCCATCGCTGGCCGGGTTGTTGCCCAGGCCTCGAATCGACACGCTGGACTGACGCGCATGCATGTAGGCGACGTTGACGCTGGGCACCAGTTGCTGCAAATCCTGGATGCGATAGACCCGCTGGATTTCCAGGGTCTGGCCGCTGACCACGCTCATGGGCGTCGGCACATCCTGCGCGCTTTCTTCGCGGCGGCGGGTGGTTACGGTCACGGTTTCCAGTTGTGCATTGTCGGCCGTGGCGGTTTTTGCGGGGGTGGTTTCAGGGGTGGTGCTGTCGGCCGCATAGCCTTGGGTCCAACCGGCGCTTCCTGCCAGCAGCAGGGCCAGAGGCAGGCGTTTGAGCCGTTGGGGTGACGACGTTGGGGCGAGGTACAACGGACTCATAAGGCGGGGTTCCCGATCAAAAGAAATGCTTTATTGCTTGCCAGGCCGCCATCGCGAGCAGGCTCGCTCCCACAGGGGATCTCCAGTGTTCACACGGTCAGTGTGGGAGCGGGCTTGCCCGCGAAGGCGTCGGCTCAGACGCCGCCGATATCCGGCCCTTTCACGGTCTGACTGACCTGCCCATTCACACCCACCGGCACTTCTCCCTTGAGCGTCACCCGCCGCACGATCCGGTCTTGAGTCCCGTAGTCATCCACCGCGTAATGCTGAGTGGAGCGGTTGTCCCAGATCGCCACATCGCCAGCCTTCCAGCGCCAGCGCACGATGTTCTCCTGGCGGATCACATGGCTTTGCAGCAAGCCGAACAGGTGCGCCGAATCGGCCTGGGAATAGCCCTTGATGCGTTTGACGAAATGCCCCAGCAGCAGACTCTTTTCACCGCTGACCGGGTGCACGCGGACCACCGGGTGTTCGGTTTCGTAGACGGTCGAAGTGAAGATCTTGCGATAGCGCTCCAGTTTCTCGGCCGAGACGTCTGGCCTGGTACCGGCGTAGTCGTATTCGTTGCTGTGCACGGCGACCAGCTTGTCGGCCAGCTCACGCAGCTCCACCGACAACCCGTCATAGGCGGTGGCAGTGTTGGCCCACAGGGTGTCGCCGCCGAAAGCCGGGGCCACCACCGAGCGCAGGATCGAAGCTTTGGGGTAGGCCTCGACGAAGGTCACGTCAGTGTGCCAGGAGCTGGCTCGCTGGCCCTCGGCACCGTCCAGTTCCAACAGAAAACGCGTGCCCTCGCGCACCGGTACGGTCGGGTGTGCCACCGGCTCGCCGAGCAGGTGGGCGAACGCCTCCTGGCGCTGATCGTCGAGTTGGGTCTGCTCGCGGAAGAAGATCACTTTGTATTGCAGCAGCGCCTGTTGAATGGCTTCAACAGTGGCGGCATCCAGCTCGCCCGAAAGCTGTACGCCACGAATTTCGGCACCGATGCGACCAGCCACCGGGTGGATTTCAAGCGCGTGAACAGCGGGTTGTACTGCGAAAGCGGCATTGCTCATGGGTAGACCCTCATCAGACTGCTTGCGGTTGAACCGGCCGCGAAACACTGCTCTATCTATATTCAATTTAGATCTAATAGATATCTACATGCTTCGTTGACGGAATAAGAGGTTGCATTTAAAACCTCAGTCAACCCTCGTCGCAAATGCCTTCGAGCTATTTTTAGGATGCCGGAAAAGCATATGGATCTTCGCCAGTTGCGTTACTTCATCGCCCTCGACGAACACCGCAGTTTCGTGCGCGCAGCCGAGGCCATGGGCATTACCCAGCCCGCCTTCAGCCGCAGCATTCAGGGGCTGGAGCACGAGTTTGGCTGCGTCCTGGTGGACCGCGGCAACAAGGATTTGCGCCCCACCCCCGAAGGCCTGGTGGTGCTGCAACATGCCCGCAGCCTGGTGCAAGGCGCGGCCCTCTTGAATGCCGAAGTGACGCAGATGACCAAGCTCGATGCCGGTGAGCTGCGTTTCGGCTGCGGCCCGGCACCGGCGGTGAAACTGGTGCCGGATGCGGTGGCGCAATTCATCAACGCGCACCCGAAAGTGCGCACCTGCTTTGAGGTGGATAACTGGGAAAAACTCAGCCGTGCGCTGAGCCGTGAGGAGATCGAATTCTTCATCGCCGACATCCGCCATTTCGAATCCGACCCGAACTTTCAGACCCAGGCCCTGACGCCCAAGCGCGGTGTGTTTTTCTGCCGGCCGGGGCACCCGCTGCTGGCCAAGGAGAGCCTGTCGACCAACGACATGTTCGATTACCCGCTTGCGACCACGATGATCCCGCCAGGCATTCGCAAACTGCTGGCGAACCTCAGTGGACGGGTGGATTTTTCACCGACCATCGAGACCGAACATTTTCCGGCGCTGGTGAAAGTGGTGCTGCAATCGAATGCGATTGGCGTGGGCACCGAGGAGGCGTTTGTTGAAGACATCGCACAGGGTTCACTGGCGCTGCTGCACTGGCGCAACCTTCCGCAGAACATCGAGAGCATGAATGCACGGTGCGGGATCGTCAGTCGCACAGGGTTCAGGTTGTCGCCAGCGGCGCGGGCGATGATCGAGACATTGGTGGCGGTGGACAGGCAGCAGATGGCCGTTGCGGTTTGAGGATCAAGAGATCGCAGCCTTCGGCAGCTCCTACACTGATCGATGTAGGAGCTGCCGAAGGCTGCGATCATCTGAGATTTCAAAGCTTCGCCGCCGCCAACTCGGGCGCTACCCAGTCACTGACCTTGAACGACTTGCGAATCAACTTCTGCTGCGAAGCCAAATCCACAGCATCCTGCAACTTGCCAAGGAACACCGGATCGAGCGTCGAAGGGAAAACCTCGCTCAGCTTCTGATCCTTCAAATCCTGAGAAAGAATCACCGGTGGATAACTCGCCAACCCCGACACCAACTGAATGTAGGCGTCCTTGTTGCTGTCCTGGGTCAGCCACTCAACGGCCTGCTGTTGGGCCTTGAGCAGTTTCGCCACCGCCTCCGGATGCGCATCGACAAACTTCCCGGTCCCTATCAGCACCGCCTGCACGCTGCCGGCACCGCCCAGATCCTTGGTATTGAGCGGCAACTCGGCCAGCCCCTTGGCCTGTAACGCCGTGAGCCCGGAACCGCCCCACGAGGCATCGATCTGCTTCGCCGCCAGCGCCGCGACCGCCGCGTTGAAGTCGAGGTTGATGACTTTCACGTCCTTCTCGCTCAACCCCTGGCTGGCCAGCGCCGCATCGAAGGACAACTGGCTGGCGGTGCCACGGAAGATGGCCACGCGTTTGCCCTTGAGGTCCTGCAGGGTCTTGATCCCCGAACCCGGTACCACGCCGAGGTAATGCTTCACCCCGCGCGCAGAGGCACTGAGCAGTCGCGTATCCAGACCATTGGACTTGCCGATGATGGCCGCCAGATCGCCGAGGTAGGCCAGGTCCACTTGACCGTTGGCGAATGCCTCGTTGATCACCGGGCCTGCGCCCTTGAAGAAGCTCCACTGAATCTTGATGCCTTGATCGGCGAAAGCCTTTTCGAAGATCTGTTGATCACGCAGCACATCCACGACACCGCCACCACTGTGCTGGGTACCGGCACTCAGGTCCGGCACGGCGATGCGGATTTCCTTGAGTTCGCTAGCGTTGGCCGTGATGGCCAGCAGACCCGCCAGGGCCGGTGCGGCGAACAGGCTGATGACACGTTTGAAGGGAAGGTTCATGGGTGCGGCTCCTTGGGGCAACGGGCGTTGAGGAGCCGAAAGTAGGCTGAAGTGGAACCAACACTTAAATACTATAAATTCACATTTTTAGACCATTTAGATCTATATCAACACTTCCGGGCCTCTTGCCCGGGTATGCAGGAACGGCATTGAAAATATTCGTTGAATGCATTGGATGCAGCTGAGCTGGAGGCCTTAAATGGCTTTTCTTATCTCTCAATAGCATTGATTTTAATTTTTATAGATCAATTTTGCATACGCCTTGAACCCTGTGGGAGCGAGCTTGCTCGCGATGGCGGTGTGTCATCCAGCACATAAGCCGCCTGACACGCCCTCATCGCGAGCAAGCTCGCTCCCACAAAAAGCAGGCTTGTATTGCAACCCGACAACGGAGGTCGCCCATGGCCCGTGTTTCTCTTCTCAGCCTACCCCTTGCCGCACCGCCGCTTAACGGCAAGTTGCTGTGGCCGCGGCTGGGCCAGCGGTTGCTGCCGTGGTTATTGCCAGTCGGTTTGTTTGCATTGTGGTGGCTCGCCAGCCGCCAGCACTGGATGAGCGAGCAGATCCTGCCGGCACCGAGCCTGGTCTGGAACAGCGCGCTGGAATTGTCCCAAGGCGAGTTGTGGAGTCATTTGTGGATCAGCCTGCAACGCTTGTTCTGGGGGCTGCTGGCCGGTATCAGCGCTGGTGCTGTTTTGGGTGCGGCACTGGGTTTCAGTCGTCGACTGGAGCGCCTGGTGTTTCCGACCTTCGCCGGGTTGGCGCAAGTTCCGACCTTGGCCTGGATTCCATTGTTCATGGTGTTTTTCGGCATTGGCGAAGTGCTGAAACTGGTGGTGCTGATCAAGGCCATCGTGGTGCCAGTGACCTTGCATACACTGGTCGGTGTGCGCGATGCACAACCAAAGCTGCGCGAGGCCGCCGCCGTGTTGCGCTTGCCCAGGCATCTGTTGATCCGACGCCTGGTGCTGCCTGCCGCACTGCCGGCATTCATGGCCGGTGTACGCCTCGCGCTGGCTGCCGGTTGGACCTCGCTGCTGGCTGTCGAACTGCTCGCGTCCAGCGAAGGCATCGGTTACCTGATGGTCTGGGCGCGACAGCTGTTCATGCTCGACATCGTCTTCGTGTGCATCGTGGTGATCGGCCTGATCGGCGTGGCGATGGATCGCGGCATCGGTCTGCTGGACAGGAAACTGGTGCACTGGCCGCACCCGGCCACCGCCGAAATCCGTCGCGGGCCGCATTATCAAGGCTGGCAACGTCTGCAACCGTGGCTGCTGCCATTGGTGCTTCTGGCGTTGTGGCAACTGACCTCGGATCAGCAGTGGGTTGACGCGAGCATTCTGGTCAGCCCGCTGGCCGTCCTGCAGACAACCCGGGATGGTTTGTTCGACGGCACTTTGATTGGCAGCATGGCCCTGAGCCTGGGCCGAACCCTTGGCGGGTTACTGCTCGGTGGCGGGCTCGGGTTTGCCTTGGGATTACTGCTCGGGCTGTCGCACACCAGTGAACGCGTGCTCGGCCCAACCCTCGCCGCCCTCCGCCAGATCGCCATATTCGCCTGGGTGCCACTGCTCACCGCGTGGTTCGGTCTGGGGGAATTGGCCAAGTGGGTGTTCGTTGCCCTCGCCGCCTTTTTCCCGCTGTTTATCGCCACCCAACGCAGCGTCGCGCACCTGTCGCCGCAACTGAACGAAGCCGCGCAGGTGTTACGCCTGGATCTGCGCCAGCGCCTCGGTCGACTGGTGCTACCGGGCGCGGCGCCGGGAATTTTCGCCGGGCTCAGGCTGAGCCTGATCTACGCCTGGCTCGGCACCATCGGCGCCGAATATTTCATGCCGTCCAACGGCGGCATCGGCAGCCAGATGATCGGCGCCCAACAACTGCTGCGCATGGACCTGATCATGGCCGGCATGCTGCTGGTGGGCCTGACCGGTGCCCTGCTCAACCTCATTGGCCAACGCCTGGAAATCCGCGCCACTCGCTGGAGACACGCATGAACGCATCAATTGTCAGCTTCAATCACGTGGGCAAAACCTTCGATGTCGACGGCTTCGAACTGGAGGCCATTCGAGAATTCAACCTGGAGATTGCCGAGGGCGAGTTCGTCGCCATCGTCGGTTCCAGCGGTTGCGGCAAATCCACTTTGCTACGGCTGCTGGTGGGCCTCGACACACAATTTCGCGGGCAGATCCGTGTGGACGGCAAAGCCGTCACCGGCATCGGCGGCGAGCGCGGCATCGTCTTTCAGGAACACCGCTTGTTCCCGTGGCTGAGCGTGGCCGACAACATCGGCCTGGGCCTGGTCAACGAGCCATTGAGCGCTGTGCAAAAGCAAAAGCGCATCAGCGATTTCATCGAATTGGTGGGCTTGAGCGACTTCGCTCGCGCCTATCCGCACCAGCTCTCCGGCGGCATGGCGCAGCGCGTGGCCATTGCTCGCGGCCTGGTGGCCAGCCCACGGATTCTGCTGCTGGATGAGCCCTTCGGCGCCCTCGATGCGCTGACCCGCCAACAGATGCAGGACGAACTGCTGGCGATCCGCGCGCGGGCAAAAATCACCACGGTGCTGGTCACCCACGACGTCGAGGAAGCGATCTTCCTCGCCGACCGCGTGGTGGTGATGGAGCCGCGTCCGGGGCGGATCAAGCAAGTGGTCGACGTTGCCCTGCCCCATCCGCGCCAGCGTAGCAGTTTCGACTTCCACCAGCTGCGCGAAGAACTGCTGCACGAACTCACCAGCGACGATCACTACCAGCCCCCCGTGCCGGTGCAGGTCCGCGATCTGCCGCTGTCCTTCATAGCCTACTGAAAAAGGAAATGCTTGATGCCGCAACGTCCCAACTTTCTAGTGATCCTGGCCGATGACCTGGGCTTTTCCGACCTCGGCGCCTTCGGTGGCGAAATCAACACGCCGAACCTCGATGCATTGGCCAACAATGGCCTGCGCCTGACCGATTTTCACACCGCACCAACCTGCTCGCCGACCCGTTCGATGCTGCTCACCGGCACCGATCACCACATCGCCGGCATCGGCACCATGGCCGAAGCGTTGACCCCGGATCTGATCGGTAAACCCGGTTACGAAGGGCACTTGAACGACCGCGTGGTCGCCCTGCCCGAACTGCTGCGCGAGGCCGGCTACCAGACCTTGATGAGCGGCAAATGGCACTTGGGCCTGACCGCAGAACTGGCGCCCCATGCCCGGGGTTTCGAGCGTTCGTTTTCGCTGTTGCCCGGCGCGGCCAACCACTACGGGTTCGAGCCGACCTACGATGAAACGACGCCACGGCTGCTGAAATCCACGCCGGCGCTGTACATCGAAGACGACACCTTCATTGATGAACTGCCCAAGGATTTCTACTCCTCCGACGCCTTTGGCGACAAGCTGCTGCAATACCTCAAGGAGCGCGACCAGACCCGGCCGTTCTTCGCCTATCTGCCGTTTTCCGCACCACACTGGCCATTGCAGGCACCGGCCGAGGTGGTGGAGAAATACCATGGGCGCTATGACGCCGGCCCTGAAGTACTGCGCCTCGAGCGCCTGGAAAAACTCAAAAAACTGGGGCTGATCGAGGCCGATGTCGAGCCGCATCCGTTGATCCAGCTGACTGCACAATGGGATGCCCTGAGCGACGAGCAACGACAGATCTCCGCGCGGGCCATGGAGGTTTATGCGGCGATGGTCGAGCGCATGGACTGGAACATCGGGCGTGTCGTTGACTATCTGCGCCAGCAAGGGCAACTGGACAATACGTTCATCCTGTTCATGTCCGATAACGGCGCCGAAGGGGCATTGCTGGAGGCCTTCCCGAAATTCGGCCCGCAGTTGCTGACCTATCTCAACCAGCATTACGACAACAGCCTGGACAACATCGGCCGCGCCAACTCCTACGTCTGG
Source organism: Pseudomonas sp. P4_C4 (assembly GCF_056402055.1). NCBI lineage: Bacteria > Pseudomonadati > Pseudomonadota > Gammaproteobacteria > Pseudomonadales > Pseudomonadaceae > Pseudomonas > Pseudomonas sp. P4_C4. The sequence continues at coordinate 67,456 of NZ_JBFUID010000009.1, forward strand.
TACGGGCCGAACTGGGCGCAAGTGGCGACCGCGCCATCGCGGCTGTTCAAGGCCTTCACCACCGAAGGCGGGATTCGCGTGCCGGCGCTGGTGCATTACCCGCAACTGCCGCTCAAGGGACAGATCAGCCACGGTTTCGGCACGGTGATGGACATCACGCCGACCATTCTCGACCTCGCCGGTGTGCGCCATCCGGGCAAGCAGTGGCATGGCAAACCCGTGGCGGAAGTTCGCGGCAAGTCGTGGCTGGGGTTTCTGTCGGGCGAGACGGCGCAAGTGCATGACGAGCAGACTGTCACCGGGTGGGAACTGTTCGGTCGGCGAGCGATTCGACAGGGGCAATGGAAGGCGGTGTACATTCCGGGACCGGTGGGGCCGGCGACCTGGCAACTGTATGACCTGGGCAATGATCCGGGGGAGATTCATGACCTGGCGTCGAGCCAACCGCACAAGCTTGGTGCCTTGATCGAGCACTGGCAGCGGTATGTGGATGAGACCGGGGTGATCCTGAGTGAGTCGCCGTTTCAGCCGGATTGATGTTGCCTGAACTACCGCCTTCGCTGGCAAGCCAGCTCCTACAGGTTATGCGCGGCCTTTGTAGGAGCTGGCTTGCCAGCGAAGAGGCCATCAGGCACGCGCACCCTCCACAGCCTGCCCCTGAACTTCTTCCTTGCGCTCAAACCGGTTAGCCCGCGCAAACGTTCCGAAATCATTGAACCGCACACCCATCTCGCGCATCACCTTGTGCCCCACCGGCACGGTCAACTGGCGGATGTAAAACGGCTCCTTCACCACAAAGTGATGGATCCCGTGGCTGCTGCCGAAGTTGAAGCAGAACGCCTGCAACGGCCACAACCACCACGCGTTCAGTACTTGCGTTTGCTGCATCACGTTGCCCGGCTCCACGTCTCCGTAGTAATGCATGTTCGAGCTGATGAAGTGCAGGCAGAACGTGCGCAACACGTTCGGGCCGATGATCACGACTGCCGCGATGTCGATCACCTGCATCACCGACAACGTAGTCGCGGACCACTCGATCGGTGCGCCCATCAGATGCGCAACGCCGTTCGCTGCGTGGAAGCCGAGAAACACGTACCACGCCCCCCAATGCATCAGCGCCAGCGGTGCGTAGACCTTCAGCGTGCGGTAAATGATGCTGAACTTCATGGCCAAGGTCTTGGCCCGCAGCATGCGGATTAACGACGACATGATGTTGTCGCCAATCATCAGAAACCGTGCGAACCCCCATGGCTCGCCATTGGTGATGGCGCGTTCTTCCATGTCGGCTTCGGAGCCGGAGACCTTGTGGTGGTTGAGGTGCAGGTGGCGGCGAATCCATGGGTTGATGGTGCTCGGCCGCGCCAGCCACACCAAGCCCATCATCAGGTTGTGCGGCACTTTCTGCTTGCGGAAGTACATGCTGTGGATCAGGTCGTGTTCCAGCTCATGGGTCAACGAGGCGAAAAACGCATTGAGCAACACGCACGCCCACCAGGCCATGTGGCCGGTCATGTAGAGCGCGGCCGAACCGACCATGCCGGCCAGGGCGAAGGCCAGAATGCCCGCGCCCATGGCGTCCTGATGCTTGAAAAACGGATAGCGCTCGCGCAACTCGACGCCTTTGGCCAGTACCACTTCACGGATATGCGCTGATCGCTGTGATGTATTCAGTCGCTGGGGGCTTGCAGAAGTGCCACTCATGCTTCCATCCTCTGGTTATTGATGGTTGCATCCTGCCTTGCGGAACCTCGCAATGCGGTAGCCGAGAACGCCAACCTGTTGACCGGAAGCGCCAATCAGCATGACTGAACCGACCTCCCTCGCCAGCTGGACCCGCGCCCTGCGCAAGCAACTCGATGCCCTGGGCATCGACAGCACCGCCCTGTGCCAGCAAGCGGGGCTCGACCCGCAACTGATGGACGACCCGAACGCGCGCTACCCGCTGTCGGGCACCACGCACCTGTGGAGTCTGGCGGTGCAGGCCAGCGGTGACCCGGCGATTGGTTTGCGGGTTTCGCGTTTCGTCAGCCCGACCACCTTCCATGCGCTGGGTTATGCGCTGGTCGCCAGCGGCAGCCTGCGGGAAGTGTTCGAGCGCATCGTGCGCTATCACCAGGTGGTCAGCGATGCCCTGGAACTGGAACTGACCCGCACCGAAGATCACTACTGTTTCCGCCTGAAAATCCCTGCCGGCAACCCGGCCCCGGCCTTCGAGGCCATCGATGCGTTCATGGCGATTTACGTGCGCACCTGCCGCAATCGCCTAGGCCGCGACTATGCACCGCTGGCGACCTACCTGCGCCGTCCGGAGCCGGCAGACGCGCATCAATGGCATAAAGTCTTTCGCTCGCCCGTGCACTTCGGCGCCGACGAGGATCGACTGGAATTCGCCCTCGTCGACTTCGACAGCCACCTGGATGACGCCAACCCGGAACTGGCCGAACACAATGAAACGGTGCTCAAGCGCACCCTGGCACAACTCCAGCCGCTGACGTGGGAACGCAAGGTCCGCGATGCAATTGAAGAACAACTGCCCGAAGGCGAACCCAGCGCCGAACACATCGCCAAGGCCCTGCACCTGAGCCTGCGCAGCCTGCAACGGCACCTGGCCGATGAAGGCTGCCGGTTCGATACGCTGCTCAACGAAAGCCGTGAGAACCTGGCGTTGCTGCACCTGCGCGATCCGCAATGCTCGTTGAGCGAAATCAGTTATCTGCTCGGGTTTGCCGACACCAGCAGCTTCAGTCGTGCGTTCAAGCGCTGGACCGGGATGACACCGGGGCAGTTTCGGGATGGGTTGCGCTGATCTAGCCTTTGACCAGACTGCGTACCATACCCTCGTTCCACTGCTCCAGCATTGCCTCTCCAATCTCGGCAAAGGCACTGTTTGCCTTTATGTGTTGGCCCATCTCGCCCATCGCCATTTCCATCCCATGGATGACTTGTTGCAGCAATTCGTTGCAGCGCCCCTCGGTCAAATTGCAGGCGGAGCGACCAAATCGCATCAGCATTTTGTACTTGGGCCACGCCTTCGATCCGCCCAATAACAACGCCATGCTATCGGTCTTGATGTAGATCGAAGTGGTGATGATGTCGTAGGCAGGTGCCAGGCTGATTGGCGCATCGACACCACAATCTTCGTAGAGAACGCCAAAATTCTTGAGGTGCGCGTCGCCATTTTTCAGACCCGATGAAAGCGCGACGATTTTGAAAAACGACTCAAGTGCCTGATTGAGCAAAGGAGGAGAAACAAAGGCCTTGATCTGCTTGGCCGCACCTTCGTATGAACCATCGTATTTGGCTTTTGAAGGCCACGCATTGAGCACGCAGAAGTCCTCGAACCCCAAGTAACCTTTTTCATTCAGGTCGAAGCGTTCAACGATCAGAAATTTACCGTGTTCACTGAGCTGAAACTTCGGTACCTCAAGTCCCGAATGTAACGCCGCCCGCATGCAGAAGTATTCATTGGCAGCGAGTTCCGGGTATTGCTCTGGACGAAAGGCTTTGACCAGATGCGTCGCCCCCCGATGGGACAGCCGATCAATGGATGACGCGCTGTCACGCACCAGTACCTTCGGCTGTACACCGGAAACGCCCGAATACTGGCCATAGGTCTGCAAGAGGTCCTCGAACAAACCTTGCGCACCATCATGTACAAGAAGGTCCGCCAGGCTGGTTTCAGGTGGCCGGTCGCCCGGATCCTGCGCCTTTGAAATGCCGACTCTTCCGAGCTGGTGCGGGCCGACGATGGCCAGCATCGAAAAATCGTCAAACCCTCGAACGGCCTTGCTGAAGCGTCGTGTCAATTCATCGCGCAGGGCTCCCTCAGGCAGATTCATTTCAAAAACCGGTGGGACACCTGGTTCCCACGCGTAACTCTCCAGACGCACCGGCATGGTCAACGAGACGGCGTTTTGTTCGGGCGCGTTTTCGGCGTAGGCAAACACGGTGTCGATGGGAGGCTGGCCACGACCGAGGATTCCGACCGCACTGTTGGAAACGCTGATAGCCAGTCGATCCTTTTCCTGCGGCTCATCCATGGAAATCCACCTTTTTCAGGGTGTCCAGCGTCGGCCGCTTCGATTGTCGCGGCACGGCGGTCAGCTCATAACCGAAGCCGTTGAGTATCGCCTCGACCTTGCGCAGACCAATTTCGGAAATGGTGTTGTTTTCGATGCCGGAGATTGTTGCACGGCTCATTCCGTACTTCTGTGCCACGTCTTGCTGAGAGAGTTTTCTCTCCTTGCGCAAGGTTCGGATCAGTTCGCCAAGGTTTTCCATATCATCACCATGCATTACATACAGTGCATATATTGTCAAATTAACAACTATGCATTGTATTTAGTGCAGATTTTGATCGAAGTCCAGCTACATTTGCTGACGCCCTAATCAGGCATCAAACCATCGCCAACACCCGCAACCGCGCGGCATCGATAATTTCGATTTCGCCGTAACTCAGCCCGATGATTCCCTGCCCCTGCAAATCCTTGAGGATCTGGTTGGTGGTCTGGCGCGACAGCGACAGCATCGATGCCAACTGCTCCTGGGGCAGTTGCAGGACGCGACGCGGGGGGGCGGTCTCGCCATAACCTTCGGCGATCATCAACAAGCGGTGCGCCAGCCGTGCCGGGGCCGGCAACAGGCTCAACTGTTCGAGGTTGATGAAGGTCATGCGCAATTTCTGGCTCATCAGCAACGCCAGTTGCCGCCAGTGCTGCGGATGCTCGTCGAGCAGTGCCAGCAACGTATTTTGGGGAATATTCAGCAGTGTGCACTGGCCGACGCCGTAGGCATCGTGGGTGCGTGGCTGGCCATCGAACAGGCAGATTTCGCCGAACCAGTGCGGCGGCTCCACCAGGCTCAACAAGGCTTCCTTGCCCTGCTCGCTCACGGCACCGACGCGCACCGCGCCTTCAAGTACCGCGTACAGGCCACAGGGCGGATCACCGCGCTTGAACAGCCGCTGGCCCGGCGACAGGCGCCGCAACCTGGCCGCCGACAGCAGACTATCCTGTAGGGAATCAGGCAAATGGCTGAACCACTGACCGCTCATCAGGCGTGGACGCCAGACCTGCATATCCATGAAAACTCCTAGAGATTGTCGCCTGGCTGACAGAGCGGGAAATGAACCCGGGGCATGATCAATCACCCCACAGGAGAACAACAATGAAAAGCCTCGTCGACCACCTCAGTCAATACGCTGCCTACCATCGTGACCCGCGCAACATCGCATCGCACTTTATCGGTATCCCGCTGATCGTGGTGGCCGTTGCGGTGTTGCTGTCGCGGCCGCAGTGGTCGCTGGGCGGCGTGTGGCTGTCACCGGCGGTGCTTGTCTCGCTGGCATCGGCGTGGTTTTACCTGCGCCTGGAGTTGCGCCTGGGCGTGTTGATGACCGTGTTGCTCGGGCTGAGTGTCTGGGCCGGTCATGCGCTGGCGCAGCAAAGCACATTCGTCTGGCTCGCCAGCGGCATCGGCATGTTTGTGGTGGGCTGGGCGATTCAGTTTGTCGGGCATCACTACGAAGGACGCAAACCGGCCTTTGTCGATGATGTGATGGGGCTGATTGTCGGGCCGTTGTTTGTGGTGGCGGAGCTGGCGTTCATGCTGGGGATGCGGCATGAGCTCAAAGAGCAGATCGAGGCGCGGGCGGGTGGGGTGCGTCTGCGTCAGAAAAACGCTGCGGCGTAAGACGCCATCGCGAGCAAGCTCGCTCCCACAGTGAATCAGGGTTGAACACAATATTTTTGTGCCAACCCAAAACCCTGTGGGAGCGAGCTTGCTCGCGATGCTTTTGCTTTAAATGTTGGCAACCTTCTGCCAGACCTTCGGCTTGAAGAACAGCGTCTCGCCCTTCGCCAGACCGATCAGGCTGTCGTGATCCTTCACCACTTCGGCTTCGATCAGATCGCTCTGCCCTTCGACCTTCAGGGTCACCCGGGTCGTCGCCCCCAGTGGCCGAATGTCCCGCACTTCAGCCGCGTGATGGTCTTCCAGTTCATGGCGCGACAGCGACACCTCGTGCGGACGGAACAGCACGTGTTTATCCTCGCCCAGATGCAGACGGTTCGAATCACCGAGGAAGTGATAAACGAAATCGCTGGCCGGGTTTTCGTAGACGTCGCCCGGTGAGCCGATCTGCTCGATCACTCCCTTGTTCATCACCACGATGCGGTCGGCGACTTCCATCGCTTCTTCCTGGTCATGGGTCACGAACACCGAGGTCAGGTTGATATCTTCGTGCAGACGCGCCAACCAGCGGCGCAGTTCTTTACGGACCTTGGCATCGAGGGCGCCGAAGGGTTCGTCGAGCAGCAGCACTTTCGGCTCCACCGCCAGCGCTCGGGCCAACGCAATGCGCTGGCGCTGACCGCCGGAGAGTTGTTCCGGGTAGCGATCCGACAACCAGTCCAGTTGCACCATGTTCAGCAGTTCGTGAACCTTGGTTGCGATCTGGCTTTCGTTCGGGCGCTGGTTTTTCGGTTTCATGCGCAGGCCGAACGCGACGTTGTCGAACACCGTCATGTGGCGGAACAGGGCGTAGTGCTGGAACACGAAACCGACGTTGCGATCCCGTACGTCGTGGCCGGAGACGTCCTCACCGTGGAACACGATGTTGCCCTGGTCCGGGGTTTCCAGGCCGGCGATGATCCGCAGCAGCGTGGTCTTGCCGCAGCCCGACGGACCGAGCAGTGCGACGAGTTCGCCGCTCTGGATGTCCAGGCTGATGTTGTCCAGCGCCTTGAAGGCATGGAAGTTCTTGCTGACGTTACGCACTTCGATCGACATGAATTATTCCTCCGCGGCGCTGGCGCGCAGGCGGTTGATACGGTTTTCGCTCCACTGCTTGAGCAGCAGGATGAAGAGCGCCAGGATCAGCAACAGGCTCGCCACGGCGAACGCGGCCACGTGGTTGTATTCGTTGTAGAGGATCTCGACGTGCAACGGCAGGGTGTTGGTCACCCCGCGAATGTGCCCGGAAACCACCGACACCGCACCGAACTCCCCCATGGCCCGCGCGGTACACAACACCACGCCGTAGATCAGGCCCCATTTGATGTTGGGCACGGTGACATGCCAGAACATCTGCCAGCCGTTGGCCCCGAGCAGGCGCGCAGCTTCCTCTTCCTGGGTGCCTTGTTCCTGCATCAGCGGGATCAGCTCACGGGCCACGAACGGCACGGTGACGAAAATCGTCGCCAGCACGATGCCCGGCAGGGCGAAAACGATCTGGATGTCGTGATCCTGCAACCAAGGCCCGAACAAGCCTTGGGCGCCGAACATCAGCACGTACACCAGACCGGCAATCACCGGCGATACCGAGAACGGCAGGTCGATCAGCGTCACCAGCATGCTCTTGCCGCGGAACGAGTATTTGCTCACGCACCAGGCGGCGCTGACGCCGAACACCAGGTTCAGCGGCACCGAAATCAGCACGGCGATGACCGTGAGTTTCAGTGCCGACAGCGCGTCCGGTTCAAAGATCGCTGTGAAAAACGCCCCGAGGCCGAGCTTCAGCCCTTGGGACACCACGATGAACAGCGGCAGCAGCAGGAACAGCGCAAAAATCAGCCAGCCAAGGCCAATCAGGATTCGCCGCGAATTCGCACTGCCACGGCGGGCAGCGTTCGAGGAAGCGGCAGCAATAGACGATTGGGACATGGGTGCGCCTCCTTATGGGGTTTCGATGCGCCGCTGCAACAAGTTGATCAGCAGCAACAGGACGAAGGAAACCACCAGCATCAGTACACCAATGGAGGTAGCGCCGGTGTAATCGTATTGGTCGAGCTTGACCATGATCAGCAGCGGCAGAATCTCGGTTTTCATCGGCATGTTGCCGGCGATGAATATCACCGAACCATACTCGCCGACCCCGCGGGCAAAGGCCAGAGCGAAACCGGTGAGCCATGCAGGCAGCAGTGCCGGCAGCAGGATATGGCGGAAAACCTGCAAGGGTTTTGCACCCAGGCACGCTGCCGCTTCTTCCACTTCACGAGGAATATCCGCCAATACTGGCTGTACGGTACGTACCACGAATGGAAGTGTCACGAAAGTGAGGGCAAGGGTGATGCCCAGGGGGGTGTAGGCGATCTTGAAACCCAGATCCGCTGCAAACTGACCCACCAGGCCGGTAGGCGTGTACAACGCCGTCAGCGCAATACCGGCGACCGCCGTGGGCAACGCGAACGGCAAGTCGATCATTGCATCGATCACTTTTCGTCCAGGGAAGGTATAGCGCACTAATACCCAGGCCAGCAGCGTGCCGATGATGCCGTTGATGATCGCGGCACACAGGGCGGTGCCGAAGCTGAGCTTCAGCGCCGCCAGCACCCGTGGTGCCGAGATGATTGCCCAGAACTGATCCCAGGTGAGTTGAGCGGCATGCACGAACATCGCCGCCAGTGGTATGAGCACAATCAGGCTGAGGTACACCAAGGTGTAGCCCAGCGTCAGCCCGAAGCCGGGTATGACGGGGGAGATACGACGCGACATAAAAGTCCTTGGTTGAGAACGCACTGAGCCCCGGAGGTGAATCCGGGGCTCGTTGATGGCTATTTAATATTACTGTGCCTGATAGATCTGGTCGAACACGCCCCCGTCATTGAAGAATTTCGGCTGTGCGGCTTTCCAGCCGCCGAAGTCCTTGTCGATGCTCACCAGTTCCAGTTTCGGGAACTGCTGGGCGTACTTCGCGGCCACGTCCTTGTCACGTGGACGATAGAAGTTCTTCGCCGCGATTTCCTGGCCGGCCGGGCTGTACAGGTGCTTGAGGTAGGCCTCGGCGATCTGCTCGTTGCCCTTTTTCTCGGCATTTTTGTCGACCACCGCCACCGGTGGCTCGGCGAGGATCGACAGCGAAGGCACGACGATGTCGAACTTGTCGGCGCCGCCCTCTTCTTTCAGGGCCAGGAAAGCTTCGTTTTCCCAGGCCAGCAATACGTCGCCCTGACCGTTGTTGACGAAGGTAATGGTCGAACCGCGAGCGCCGGTGTCCAGCACTGGCACGTGCTTGAACAGGGTCTGTACGTATTCCTTGGCCTTGGCTTCGTCGCCGCCATTGGCTTTGAGGCCATAGGCCCAGGCCGCGAGGAAGTTCCAGCGTGCACCGCCGGAGGTTTTCGGGTTCGGCGTGATCACCGAGACGTCATTCTTGACCAGGTCGCCCCAGTCCTTGATGCCTTTGGGGTTGCCCTTGCGCACCAGGAACACGATGGTCGAGGTGTACGGCGTGCTGGCGTCCGGCAGGCGTTTTTGCCAGTCGGCTGGCAGGGTTTTGCCGAGTTTGGCGATTTCGTCGATGTCACCGGCCAGGGCCAGGGTCACGACGTCGGCACGCAGGCCATCGATCACCGCCCGACCTTGCTTGCCCGAACCGCCGTGGGATTGCTGGACCTTCACGGTGTCGCCGGCGTGGTCCTTCTGCCAGAACTTGATGAACTCAGCGTTGTAGTCCTGGTACAGCTCGCGGGTCGGGTCGTACGACACGTTGAGCAACTCGTAGTCCTTGGCAACGGCGGAACCGGCAAAAAGGGCGCTGGCCAGGGCGGCCAAAGCGAAATGACGAATCGACGACATGGTGAAAGCTCCTGGAATTCTTGGTGTGTTGGCTTTTCTTATGGGATATCGGAAATCGCGGTACCTGATTCGCCTCAGCCCGACTTGTTGCCCGGCTGCTGCAAACGGAATTTTTCTTTGCGTTCGATCTGCACCACCTGGGCGTTGTGCACAGTGATTTCCACGGCGCCAAAGCGCAGGTCGCGCAGGGCACTCTGGATTTCACGCAGGATGGTGGCTTCGTCTTGACCGTCGACGCTACGCAGGGATGCGCTCATATTGCTGCTCCTTCAACTGAGAGGTTGCCTCGCAGTGTCGGCACTGCTTGCGGCGTGAGAGCAATACTAGAGAGACACAGATATTCTTAAAAAGACTATTTAAGAATGTTTATATAACCAGAAGAGATTAACTGAAGGGACAAGGGCTTGAGGTGAATAGCCCACTTTCAGGGACACAGAAAAACCTGTGGGAGCGAGCTTGCTCGCGATGAGGGAGTGTCAGTCGCCAGAAATGTCGACTGATATTCCGCTATCGCGAGCAAGCTCGCTCCCACAGGGATTTTGTAAATCAGGCGATGACCGGGACATGAGCCCAATCCAGCTGCACCGCCGGCACCGGCCGCCCAAACCAATAGCCCTGACCCAGATCACATCCCTGTTCGAGCAGGAAAGCAGCCTGTTCGACCTGCTCGATCCCCTCGGCATGCACCTGCATGCCCATGCTTTGCGCCAGGGCAATGATCACCCTTGAAATCGCCGCATCGTCCTCATCCCACGGCAAACCGGCAACGAAACCCTGGTCGATTTTCAATTTTTGCACCGGCAGACGCTTGAGCCGCAGCAACGATGAATAACCGGTACCAAAGTCGTCGATGGCCAGGCGCACACCCAACTCGCGCAGACGATGCATTTGCTCCAGCGCGACTTCCGGGTCCTCCATCACCGCGCTTTCGGTTACTTCCAGCTCCAGAAACGCCGGCTCCAGCCCGGTTTCGCGCAAGACCTGCGCCACCTGCTGATACAGCTCACGACGGGCGAACAGGCGCGAAGAAACGTTGACCGCAACGAACGACAGCACCACTCCACTCTGCTGCCACTGGCACATCTGCCGGCACGCCTGCGCCATGACCCAGGCATCGATTTCAGCAATCAGACCGGTTCGTTCGGCGACCGGAATGAATTCCGCCGGCGACACCAGGCCCCGCTGCGGGTGCTGCCAACGCACCAGCGCCTCGACGCCAATCAGGCGACGGGGCTTGAGGTCGTGAACCGGCTGGTAATAAACCCGCAGCTCTTGCCGATCCAGGGCGCGGCGCAATTCGAAGGCAATCTCGAACCGTTGCTGGGCGTGGGCCGTCAGCTCTTCGGTGTACAGGGCATAATCATTGCGCCCCGCACTCTTGGCCTTGAACAGTGCAGAGTCGGCATTGCGCAGCAGTTGCTCGACGCTCAAGGCATCGCTGGGGAACAGGCCGATGCCGATGCTGGTGTTGGCGCGGTCGGTGAACAACAGGCGGTTCGGCAGGCCGGTCAGCGGATCGTGGTGCGCCAGGTGCATGCGGTCGGCATCGCGCTCACGCAATTTGTCGCCGCCCCCCAAGCACCGCAGCAGCCGCGCCCGGGCAATGAAGATCAACCCCGCGCTGAACAGCACCCAGACATAACCGTTGATCAGTTGCCATCGCAGTCGCTCGGCAGAGCTATCGAAGAAACTGTTTAATAAATAGCCACTGATCTGCAGCCAAACCGCAGAAAGCAACAGATAGAGCAGCGCTGCGCGCAAGGCATTGCGATAGGTGGCAGACATCCGGCGGCCCATGTCCCTACAAAAAGGTTGGAATGATGGTTTAAAGACACATCCAGCCACTCTTATCTGAAAGGGCGACTGGTTTTCTGTGCGGGCTTAGTGATAATGCAACGGCTGTTTTTTTCTTTATCGAGGGCCCTACAGCCTATGTGGTACGAAGGTTTTCTTGGCTTGTCCGCCTGGTCGCTGGTGGCAGTCACCCTGCTGATGACCCATGTCACAATCATCGCCGTAACGGTCTATCTGCATCGTTACTCGGCCCATCGCTCCCTGGAGCTGAATGGGGGCCTCAAGCATTTCTTCCGTTTCTGGCTGTGGCTGACCACGGCGCAGAACACCCGCGAGTGGACCGCCATCCACCGCAAGCATCACGCCAAATGCGAAACCGTCGATGATCCGCACAGCCCGGTCGTCAAGGGTTTGTCCACGGTGCTACGCAAAGGCGCCGAGTTGTACCGCGCCGAAGCGGAAAACCCCGAGACGCTGCGCATCTACGGCAAGAACTGCCCCGAAGACTGGATCGAGCGCAACCTCTACAGCCGCTACCCACTGCTGGGCATCGCGATCATGGGCGTTATCGACCTGCTGCTGTTCGGCACCATCGGCATCACCATCTGGGCCATCCAGATGATGTGGATCCCGGTGTGGGCCGCCGGCGTGGTCAATGGCCTGGGCCATGCCATCGGCTACCGCAACTTCGAATGCCGCGATGCGGCGACCAACCTGGTGCCTTGGGGCATCCTGATTGGCGGCGAAGAACTGCATAACAACCATCACACCTACCCTAACTCGGCAAAACTGTCGGTGAAGAAGTGGGAATTCGACCTGGGCTGGGCGTGGATTCAAGTCTTCAGCTTCCTGCGCCTGGCCAAGGTTCAACGGGTTGCGCCGATTGCCCATCGCGTCGAAGGCAAGGGCAACCTGGACATGGACACCGCCATGGCGATCCTCAACAACCGCTTCCAGATCATGGCCCAGTACCGCAAGTTGGTGATCGGCCCGCTGGTCAAGCAAGAGCTGGAAAAGGTCGATCACTCGGTACGTCACCAGTTCCACCGGGCCAAACGCCTGCTTTCGCGGGAGACCAGCCTGCTGGATGACAAACACCATGTACGCATCCAGAACATGCTCGAACACAGTCAGGCGCTGAAGGTAATTTACGAGAAACGCCTGGCCCTGCAGCAGATCTGGATCAAGACCAGCTCAAATGGTCACGACATGCTGGCGGCCATCAAGGACTGGGTACACGAAGCTGAAGCCAGCGGGATTCAGTCTCTGCGCGACTTCGCCGATCAGTTGAAAACCTACTCCCTGCGTCCTGCCGCTGTCTGATTGCAGCGCGCAGCCGCAAAACCTGTGGGAGCGAGCCTGCTCGCTCCCACATTGGTTTATCGCCTGACTGAAAAAATCGCGTCGCCAGTACCGCCCGGCGGGAGCCAGCTCACTCGCCACAAAAGGCGGGAACTTCATCTGAAAAGCCCTATCTCAAAGACACTTCGCCATCCCCGGCGGGCTTGATGTTGGCCGCGATCGCACGCGGCATGCCCTTTGAGATTTGTGTCGATGGACGAAAAAAACCTGCAAGACTCATCTCCGTCCCATTGGCCCGAGGCCGCGCAGACCCTGATGGCGCTCATGCACGCCCAAGGCGAAGTCGCACGCCTGAGCGAACGCGAACAGCTGTTCAACACCCTGCTGATGAGCGTCAACGCGGTGCTGTGGGCATTCGATTGGGAAACCCGCCGGGTGCTTTACGTCAGCCCGGCCTATGAGCGGATCTTTGGCCGTTCGGCCGATCTACTGCTGGCCGACTGCGATCAATGGCGCGACAGCATCTATCCCGACGACCTGGACTATGCCGAACGCAGCCTGGCCGAAGTGCTGGACAAAGGCGCCGTCGAAGACCGCGAGTATCGAATCATCGCCGCCGACGGACAGGTGCGCTGGCTCAGCGACAAATGCTACATCAACCGCCAGGCCGAGCCGGGGCAACCGGTGATCATCGTCGGCATTGCCGAAGACATCACCGACAAGAAGCGGATGGAAAGCGAGCTGCACCGCCTGGCCACCACCGACGCCCTGACCCAGAGCAGCAATCGCCGGCATTTCTTCGAATGCGCCCACCGCGAGTTCGCACACGCCCGGCAACGGGGCGAGCCGCTGTCGTTCCTGATGCTGGACATCGATGACTTCAAAATAATCAACGACACCTACGGTCACCAGGAAGGCGACAACGTGTTGCAACGCATCGCCGATAGCGGCCGCGCAGCGTTGCGCCGTGGCGACCTGTTCGGGCGCATTGGCGGTGAGGAATTCGCAGCGGTATTTCCCGGCTGTACGCCGCAGATGGCCCTGCAAGTGGCTGAACGCTTGCAACAGCAGATTCAGCGATTGCGTTTCACCCATGAAGGCCAGACGTTCGGCATCACCGTCAGCCAGGGCCTGACCAGCCTGACCGCCGCGGACGAAAACGTGGAAAACCTGTTTTCCCGCGCGGATGCCGCGATGTACCAGGCCAAGCGCGAGGGCAAGAACCGGATTGTCACTGCCTGACAGGATCACCCAGGAACCCTGTGGGAGCGAGCTTGCTCGCGATGGCGGACTATCAGTCGACATTGATGTTGAATGTCAGCCCCTCATCGCGAGCAAGCTCGCTCCCACAGGGGGTGGTGTACTTACTTCCTGCGCAAACGCATCAACTCCGGCAAGCCAATCTTGAGCAACCGCGCCGTCCGGCTCTTCGCCAGTTCCTCGATGCCCTCATGCTCAGTCAGGCGCGCCATCTGCGCCGCCATGTTCATCACCAGCGCTTCGCGGGAATAAACCCCGCCACCGAGCTGGTAGGCCGCCGCAATCAGCTCCCGCAACTCCAGTGGCAGGCGCCAGCGCGTGCGCAGGGCCGAACCATAGGCCGCGCCAAATTCAACCAGCGCTTCGCCCACTTCCTCCAGCTCGTCCAGTTCACCACCGGCCTGCTTCCATTCCTGCAAACAGCGCAGCAACGCCAGATCGCCGAGACGGTGCAACATGCCGGCGCAATAGCAGCGCTCCTGATCCAGATCGAGCAAGCGCGCCAGGGTTCGCGCGTATTCGGCGGTATGCAGGGACAGATCCCAGTATCGCTCAGCATAGTCGGCCAGTTGCGGATCGCTGAGCCGGGCACTGCGCTTGAGCGCCAGCCCGAGAATCAGGTTCATGCTCTGCCCGGTGCCCAGGCGATGCAGCGCCTGGGACAGGGTTTGCACAGCGGCGCCGTGGTGCTGGGCCGCGCTGCTGGCAGCGGCGATCAACACGGCCGTGACCTGCGGATCGGTGCGGACTTCGTCTTCCAGCACCGTCAGGTCGAGGCCATTGGGATTGAGGCTGCGTTTGACCGCCACTTGCACGTCGGTCATCAGCGGCGCGCCGTCGGCCAATTCCCGGCGACGCTCCAGAAACACCGACAGCGTCATGCCCGGTGCCAGCGACGGCACTTCGCACGAGACTTCTTCGCCAGCATTCAGCAGCAACCCCTGCAACCGATGGGTCAGGCTTTCCATATTCAGGGGTTTGGTCAAGTAAGCGGCCGGTGCCAGCGGCAAGACCTCGCGCACGCTGGCACTGTCGTTGCGGCTGCTCATCAGAATGAACGGCAGCGGCGGATTGCGTTTGCGCTGTCGTATATTGCGCAGGACATTCAGGCCATCGACACCGGGCAACTCCCAGTCGGCGATCACCAGGTCATAGGGGTTGGCAGCCAATAGCTCCAGCGCTTGCTGGCCATCGGCGCACAAATCCAGCCGCGCATCGCAGCGTACGTTCAACAACACTTCCTTGAGCAAATCCCGGGACCAGGGGTCGGCCTCGGCGATCAGGACTCTTGGAACGGCGGGTAAAATGACGGTTGTCATACAGCTCTCCCTGGCGATGCAGGAACCTTAGCCAATGCTGGCCATTCGATACAGCGCTAATGGGTTTCCAGGGACATGAAAAAACCCGCCGAAGCGGTTTTTTTGTGGATCAGGTCACACTGGGTGATCAGAGCTCGGAGAAGCACTCTTCGATGATCGCCAGGCCTTTGTCCAGTTGCTCGTCCGGCGAAGTCAGCGGTACCAGGACGCGCAGAACGTTGCCGTAGGTACCGCAGGACAGCAGGATCAGACCCTTGTCGCGAGCCTTGGCCACAACCGATGCCACGGCTGCAGCGTTCGGCTTGTGGCTGTCGCCGTTTTCGAACAGCTCGACAGCGATCATCGCTCCCAGGGCACGGACTTCGCCGATCACCGGGTACTTGGCCTGGATGGCCTTCAGGCCGGTTACCAGACGCTCGCCAACAGCCTTGCAACGATCCAGCAGGTGCTCTTCTTCGAACACTTCCATTACGGCCAGGGCCGCGGCGCAAGCGATCGGGCTACCGGCGTAGGTGCCGCCCAGGCCGCCTGGAGCGATGGCGTCCATGTATTCGGCCTTGCCGCACACACCGGCCAGCGGGAAGCCGCCAGCGATGGATTTGGCGAAGGTGGTCAGGTCGGCAGCAACGCCCATCTGTTCCATGGCGAAGAAAGTACCGGTACGGCCAGCGCCAGTCTGTACTTCGTCAGCGATCAGCAGGATGCCGTGCTGGTCGCACAGGGCACGCAAACGCTTCATGAACTCTTTAGGCGCGACGTAGAAACCGCCTTCGCCCTGAACCGGCTCGATGATGATCGCGGCGATGTCTTTCGGCTCGGCGTCGTTCTTGAAGATGCGTTCGATGGAAGCGATCGAATCGTCGATGCTCACACCGTGCAGTTCGTTCGGGTACAGCGCGCGGAAGATGCCGCCTGGCATCAGGCCCATGCCGGCCGAGTAAGGCACGACTTTACCGGTCAGGCCCAGGGTCATCATGGTGCGACCGTGGTAAGCGCCGGTGAACGCGATCACGCCGGCACGGCCAGTAGCGGCACGGGCGATCTTGATCGAGTTTTCCACGGCTTCGGAGCCGGTGGTCACCAGCAGGGTTTTCTTGTCGAAATCACCTGGGACCTTGGCGTTGATTTTTTCGCACACTTCCACGTACGGCTCGTAGGCCAGAACCTGGAAGCAAGTGTGGGTCAGCTTGTTCAGTTGCTCGGTCACGGCAGCGATGATTTTCGGGTGCACGTGGCCGGTGTTCAGCACAGCAATACCGCCGGCGAAATCGATGAACTCACGACCTTCAACGTCGGTTACGGTCGCGTTCTTCGCGGAATCGGCGAAGATCGGGTGAATCTGGCCAACACCACGTGGAACAGCAGCGGTACGGCGGGCCATCAAAGAAGCGTTAGTCTTGCTCATACATTCCTCATTCACCGCTCATCGGGCGGCGTGGTTCAAGGATAAAGCGACGGGGAGCAACGGCGGCAGCATGCGATGATCGACTGCCACAGCGTTCCCGGCCACCGAGAAAATTCCGGTTTTACGCACGCAAAGGGACAGCGCTCTCGTGCCCTTTGCGTTTCAAGCAATGCCTTCCCGGCTTATACCTTCGAGCTTAGATGCCCAGGCAGAGGTATTTGATTTCCAGGTAATCTTCGATGCCGTACTTGGAGCCTTCACGGCCCAGGCCCGAGGCCTTGATGCCGCCGAACGGTGCGACTTCGTTGGAGATCAACCCGGTGTTGACGCCGACCATGCCGTATTCCAGGGCTTCAGCCACACGGAACACGCGACCCAGGTCACGAGCATAGAAGTACGAGGCCAGACCGAACTCGGTGTCGTTGGACATCGCGATCACATCGGCTTCGTCTTTGAAGCGGAACAGTGGAGCCAATGGACCGAAGGTTTCTTCCTTGGCCACGGCAGCGTTATTCGGCACGTTGGTCAGAATGGTCGGCTCGAAGAAGTTACCTTCCATCGACTTGCCGCCGGACAGCACGGTGGCGCCTTTGGCAACGGCGTCGGCAATGTGCTCTTGCACCTTGGCCACGGCTTTTTCGTCGATCAGCGGGCCAGTGGTGGTGCCTGCTTCCAGACCGTTACCGATCTTGAGCTTGGCCACAGCCACTTTCAGCTTCTCGGCGAACGCGTCGTAGACCGAATCCTGAATGTACAGGCGGTTGGCGCAGACGCAGGTCTGACCGTTGTTGCGATACTTGGAAATGATCGCGCCTTCGACGGCCTTATCCAGGTCCGCGTCGTCGAACACGATGAACGGAGCGTTGCCGCCCAGTTCCAGGGACACTTTCTTGATGTCCTTGGCGCATTCCGACATCAGTTGACGACCGATTTCGGTCGAACCGGTGAAGGACAGCTTGCGCACGATCGGGTTGCTGGTCAGCTCGCTGCCGATGTCGCCGGCGCTGCCGGAAACAACGCTGAACACGCCAGCCGGGATCCCGGCACGCTGGGCCAGTTCGGCCAGGGCGAAAGCGGAAAACGGAGTTTGCGAAGCAGGCTTGAGCACCATGGTGCAACCGGCGGCCAGGGCCGGGCCGGCTTTACGGGTGATCATTGCAGCCGGGAAGTTCCACGGGGTGATGGCAGCGGTCACGCCGATTGGCTGCTTGATCACGATCAGGCGCTTGTCTGGCTGGTGGCCCGGAATCACGTCACCGTAGATGCGCTTGGCCTCTTCGGCGAACCACTCGATGAAGGAAGCGGCGTAAACGATTTCGCCCTTGGCTTCGGCCAATGGCTTGCCTTGCTCCAGGGTCATCAGGCGAGCCAGGTCGTCCTGGTTCTCGATGATCAGCTCAAACCAGCGACGCAGCTTGTTTGCACGTTCCTTGGCGGTCAGTGCACGCCAGGCCGGCAGCGCTTTGTCAGCAGCTTCGATCGCACGGCGGGTTTCGGCAGCACCCATTTTCGGCACGGTGCCCAGAATTTCGCCCGTTGCCGGGTTGTTGACCTTGATCGTCTGACCATTGTCCGCATCAACCCACGCGCCATCGATGAAGGCTTGCTGGCGGAACAACTGGGTGTCTTTAAGCTGCATGTCGGCTTTCCTTAACAGCACCGCGCACGCGCGGAGCAAATTATGATTGTTGAAAGGCGCCTCGATAGGCTGCCGTCAGGGAAATCATTCACCGGGCTGAAGCACATAAATAGCGCACTGATTGAACTCGTGCGGTTCAGCACCCAGATAAGAGCGTTTGAAATCTCAAACGAATCCTAGGATCAAAGGGGGTAAAGGACAATAGCCTGTTCGAAAAAAAGAACGAAAACGACGCTTTTGCCTATTTTTTCTGATCAACGTAGCAAACGTCCGTTACGCTTGTAATAAACGCAGGCGAATCAGCAGCATGGACGCCCGCAATGCATATGAGTATCATGGCGCCCGCATTGCACCAGTAGCTCAGCTGGATAGAGTACTGCCCTCCGAAGGCAGGGGTCGTGGGTTCGAATCCCGCCTGGTGCACCATACGCTGTAACGAGAAAGCCTCAGGTCTTATGGGTCTGGGGCTTTTTTGTGGGTGTTTGAAGGCTTGGCACCTAATGATCAATGCTGTTTTTTTCAAACAGCCGGCCAATGTCTCTCGCGCTATGCAGCACGCGTTCGACCTTGACCCCGTCGTCCATCAAACAGTAGAAAACCAGATATCGGCCATGGGCAAGCATTCGCAATCCCTTCGCGCAATCGTCTCTTGAAACACCCAAGTTCGGTTGATCGATCAATCGTGTGCACTGCATGCGAAGCTCGCGCACAAACGTCCGGGCCCGCTCAGGATTGTCTCGGGCGATAAAACGAGCGACTTGCAGCAGATCGTCCCGTGCCAATGCAGAGAAAAGCAATTGCCTCATGGACGGCTTTGCTCGGCTGCTACCTCATCAATCAGCGCATCAAGCTCGGCAAACACCGTATCGCCAGCAATGGCCGGACGCGGATCATTGCGGCTGGCCGCAATGGCTTCACGAAGTTCGGCAGCCTGTAGCCGATCCAGCAGCTGTTGATAGGCCGCGTGCGGTAAAAGATAGGCGGCAGGGCGATTGTGGTTGAGCACGGCAACAGGCTCGGAACCCGCTTGCTCGATGACAGTGCTCGGGCTGCGCTTGAGCTCGGTGATACTGACCGAACGGCTGGCAAGTAGCTGCTCCATGACGGCTCCAAAGGTACGAAAAAAAGTACCTTATAGTGTTCCATTCCCTGCATGAGGGTCAACGAATCTCCGACCGGTGCTGCCCTGGCCCACAAAAAAACCGCCGAAGCGGTTTTTTTCATTCTGTCGTCCAGTCGAACTCGTCGTACTCATCATCGTCCTCGTCGTCCTCGAAAAACTCCTCTTCAAGGTCGTCGTCTTCAACAATGTCCTCTTCCGGCTGATTCAGCAGAAAATCCTTGCGACTCTCGGTAATCGCTCGCCGCAGTTCCTCACCCTTTTGTGGGCAGTTGAGCATTTGGGCGATGCGGTCGATTTTTTTTGCCACGGCATCCTCCAACGCATCGGCTATAGCCTGATAGTGCGCGCTTTCGGGGGTGGATGCCAAATCCCAGGAATGCCGCGCACTTCAGTTTTCTGCAAATCTGCTGAGGCGATCAGCCTTAGCGGTGATAGCGCCGCACCACGCTGCTGTTTCTCAGGACGTGGCCTTTGATTTTTTCCAGCAGCTGCGCACGGGTCAGGCCGGCGGGCAAGGCTTCCGGGGCCAGGTCCAGGGCGTAGATCTGGATGATGTAGTGGTGCGCGCTGTCGCCAACGGGCGGGCAAGGGCCAATGTAGCCGGTGGTTGCCTTGCTATTGGTACCGCTGACGCCCTCGAGGCCTGGTTTGGTCCCGGCACCGGCCGGGATCTGGTGGGTAGCGGCCTTGATGCCGTAATGCACCCAGTTATCGACGCCCTGGCCTTTCTGGCCGTCCGGGTCGTGCATGACGATGGCGTAGCTTTGGGTGGCTGCCGGGCCGGCGTTCCAGTTCAATGCCGGGGAAATGTTATGTCCGCCACAGCCCGCGGAATCGCCGGCGGCGGCGGACGTGAACAGACGGTCATCGGAGACACCCGGAATGTTCAGGGTGAAACGTTCCTGGGCCTGCGCCGGGAACTGCACGCAAAGGGCGACTGCCAAGGCCGCGAGCCAAGTGTTGATTGAGGTCAATCGGGTCATACCGGAGCACCTTGTGCGTGTTGGGCCGTCGTCGGCGTGCAAACTATAGCCGGACCGTTCACGCCGTGGCAGGGGGGAATTGGCTGAACCTCGCGATAAGCGCCAGACTCATAAGTGAAACGTCTGTCTGGAGAGCAATCATGACTCTGCATCGCGTTGCGCGTGTCGCCAATGTGCCCGAAGACCGGGGTCTGGAAGTGCGGGTCCAGGACAGCAAGATTCTGCTGTTGCGGGCCGGTGAACAACTGCGCGCTTATCAGGCCGAATGCCCGCATGCCGGCGCCCCGCTGGCCTACGGTGCGGTATGCAATGGGCGCCTGACCTGCCCGTGGCACAAGGCGCAGTTTCGGATCGAGGATGGCGGGCTGTGTGAACCACCAGCCCTGGATAGTCTCAAGCGCTATCCCCTCGAAGTCCGTGACGGCGACATCTGGGTCGGCGACCAGCCGTTGCCGGACGCCCACACGCCACCGGCCGACGATCCACGAACCTTCATCATTGTCGGCGCTGGCGCGGCAGGCACGGCGGCGGCAGCGTGTTTGCGCGAGAAAGGTTTCGGCGGCCGGTTACTGTTGATCGACCGCGAAGCCGAAGCTGGATACGACCGTACCGCGCTGAGCAAATACGTGATCGCCGGGGAGATGCCGCTGGACGAAGTCCCGCCGCTGCGCGACGAGGATTTTTACCGCGAGCAGCGGATCGAGCGCCTGCGAGGCGAAGTGGCAAGCCTGGATGCGCCAAACAGGACGCTGCGGCTGACTGACGGCCAAACACTGACATACGACGCCGCGCTGTTGGCCACCGGCGGCGTGCCCAACCCGCTGACGCTGCCGGGCGCCGACCTGCCGCAAGTGTTCGTCTTACGCTCCAAAGCCCATGCGCAACAGATTCTGGACAGCGCCAGCGCCGGCCAGCGAGTCGTGATCATCGGCGACAGTTTCATTGCCATGGAGTCCGCCTCGTCCCTGCGCCAGCTTGGCCTGAATGTGACAGTGCTGGCCCGCCACGAAGTGCCGTTTGCCAAGCAGTTCGGTGACACGGTCGGCAAGGCCATTCGCGCGCGGCATGAAGCCAATGGCGTCGTGTTTCACACCCAGGGCAATGCGGTACAGATCGAAGGAACGGACAAGGTCGAAGCCGTGCGCCTGGACAACGGCCAACGTTTGCCGGCCGATCTGGTGCTGGTCGGCATTGGCGTCACGCCAGCCACTGCCGCCTTCACCGGGCTGGCGAAAGAGCAGGATCACTCGCTGCGTGTCGACGGCGCAATGCGCGTGGCCGACGGCCTCTGGGCGGCTGGCGATATCGCCACGTTCCCGCTGAACAACCAATACCTGCGCATCGAACACTGGCGACTGGCCCAGCAGCAAGCGCGGATCGCCGCGGCGAATATGCTGGGTGGTGACGAGCATTACCTCGACGTGCCATTTTTCTGGACCTGGCATTTCGGTAAAACCTACGACTACCTCGGTCACGCCGAGAACTGGGACGAAGTCGAGTTCAAGGGCGACCCTTGCGATCCGCCCTTCATTGGCCTGTTTGGAAAAAACGGCGTGGTGTCGGCGGCGGTCGCCTGCGAGATGGACCGGGCCATGGCGATGCTCGCCGAGCGGATGAAACAGCCGTTGCCATGGGAAGAGGCATGGCGACTGATCCGTGATGTTCCCTAGGGGGCGTTCTCAATTAGTTTCCCTACCGCGCCGGGTCTGCTGTTGTGCAGGGCAAGGCGCGAGAAGCGCAGTTTGGTCATTCCAAATCAGCTTCGAGCAACACAGCCCTGCACAACAGCAGGCCCGGCCCTTCGGGTTGTGCCTTAAAGCTGGCCATGCTGCGTTGCAGGCCTTGGAAAGGGAACAACCATTCCCAGCGGCCTACGCCTTGCCTGGCCAGCTTTAAGGCGACAACGCGGTGGGGAAACTAATTGAGAACGCCCCCTAGATGCCGGACAGCAAAACGCCCGGCGTCTGCACGATGCAAAGGCCGGGCGTTGCCGGGTACACGACCGCCGTTATTCGGTGGCATTAGCCCCCGCGAACTTGCTCATCACAAAACCGGCAAACTCCTCGACGGTCATTTTCTGGCCGTTGAAGTCCACCTGATCGTTGGCGTAATGCAAGTTGGTGACGATGTTGTTGCCGTCCAGTTTTGCCAGTTGGCTGCCGACCGCCATGCTGCTGAACATGTCTGCGGTGGCCGTGGCCTGGTCGGCAATCAGCTTGGCATCGGTCTGACCGTCGATTTGCGATTGCACGGTAAGCACATCGACCAGCATGGGCTTGGACACTTGCAGTTTGAAGTCCAGCAGCGCAATCAGCTGCCTGACCAACTGATCGGTCGGCAGATCGATGGCTTGCGGCTTGGTCAGGTCGAGCACCATATTGGCGCGGCTCTCACCGTTGACGGTGTTGAACGACAGGTTTTCCAGGGCCACTTGCGGACCGGCCGCCAGCAGTTTTTCCAGGCTGGACTTGAGCAGTGCTTCTTCGGCTTCGGTCAGTTTCAGCTCCGGTGCCGGCAGCCCGGCCGCCGTCGCTTCCGCTGCCGCCCTTTCATACGGCTGCAGTTTGCTCTGGTAAACCTGCATTAACGACAGGGTGGCCGGAATGTCGAGGTTCTTCAGGCTCATGGCCAGCGCACCGGAACCGATGGTCTTGCCGTTCAGGGACACTTCGCCGACCTTGTAATCGGCACGCCCGGAGGCGTTGCTGCCCGATTCTCCGGTCAGGTTTTTCATCTCGAATTTCTTGAAGTCCAGCACCGACTGCTTGGCGCCAAAGGTCGATTTGCCGCTGGCCAGTTCAAGGACGTTTTCGCCAGTGTAGAAACCGTAGGTACTTTTTGTCAGGTTGCTGGCCAGGGTCAGGCCGTTCAATTCAACCTGCACCGGTGCCTGGTCTTCGGACACGGTGGCCACTTTCAGGCTGTCCATGTAACCGTTGGCCTTGACCTTCTGCGCCTGGGCGCTGGCATCGACGTCCATGCTCAAGCCGGAGAACTTCATGCTCGACTTGTCATCCAGGGCCATTTCCAGCGGCTGCAACTCGAAGGTGCCATTGGTAGCGTTGTCATAGCCGATATTGACCACGCCGGTCAGCGGGGATTTGTCCTTGGCGGCGGCAAACCACTTCTCGGTGGACGGGGTCTTTTCCAGTTCGTAGTGACTGGTCGCCAAGACAGGCAACCACTTCAGCGACATCAGCCGCGAGAACGGCAACGGGCCGTGTTCGATATGATCGACAAACAGCAACTCGACCGGCGCTTCGCCGAACATTTCGCCTTCGCCCTTGAGGCGGTAGTGCGCGGTGCTGCTGAATACATGACGTTCCAGCGATACCAGTTCCAGCGACGCTGTGCCGTTGGAACCGACCATGGCCGCCTGCAATTCCTTGTTGGCATTGGCAATCGAGGTGTTCAACACACCTTCGAGCCTGGTGCCGGTGAACCAGGCTCCGCCTGCGCTGATGGCACCGATTGCGACAACGATTCCCAGTAGCACGCCTGCTGATTTATTCATGTATGACCCGTTCAATGTCCGTTGTTGAAAGTGAGGTCGTCTTCCCTGAACCCATGACGGATTGCAGCTCGACTGTGCTGAAAGTGGAATGCAGGTTAGCACCGGGCGCGACGAACGGCCCAATGATTAAAGGTGAAAGAGTGTTTTGGGGTAGTTCGCACGGTTCAAGATTTTCGGCGGTCATACTATTGCGTTCGCTGGCAAGCCAGCTCCTACAGGGATCACCTTGTACCGTAGGAGCTGGCTTGCCAGCGAAGGCGTCAGTCTTGCCACCACTAAATCAGGAATACTGGACCTCGATCTCATCAAGCTGATGATCGAAGCTTTTGAGCCGCGCAGTCCAGGTGTACACCAGCACTTCGAAGTCGCGGTTGATCACCGCCCCGCCCGTCACTTCCGCACGCGGGTCGCAGACGTCCAGTTGATAACGTTCGCGGGCCATGGCCGTGGCGACATCGGCCAGCTCCCGAGCATTGCTGAGCCAGTGCCGACCGTCGTCAGCCACCTGCCGGTCCAGCGCCAGGCATTGTTTTTTAAGGCTCTCGAGGCTTTTTTCCAGTGGCGTGCCGGTCAATTCGCCCATGACTTCCTGAAACGTGCGCCCCGGTTGCCAGTAACTGCCCCAGAAATAACGGTCGAACACCGTTTCGACACGACGCAATGCCACCTTGGTGTCCCAGATCAGGACCAGGGTCTTGCCTTGTTCGAGTTGTCTTTTCTTGATGCGTTGATTCTGGACCGAGGCCCAGGCCACCACCGCAATGGACATCACGGCAATCAGCGCGACGGCACTGTCGAGGAACGCCAGAGCCTTGTCGATCTGGTGGGCCAGCATGATGCCGTAGAAATAGGTGGCCGACAGCAGCACTAATGCCACGATGGCGCACCAGAAGCCGAGAGCATAAGGGTTTTTCATTCTTGGTTTCCCCCTGACCTGCGCGTGCCTTGTGCGAAGAAAGGGCGCTTTGCACGGGCGCCCGTCCAACACTTCAAAGCATAGCAACGGCCTCAGGGTTTGCCGGAGTTCGACGCTTGCGTTCGTCCGCTTTCCCAGCCGCCGCCCAGCGCAAGGAACAAATCGATCTGGCTTGCGGCAACCTGAGTGTTCGCGGCCGCCAGTTGCGCGGTGACATCGATGTAGGTGCGAGTGGCTTGCAGGTCGGCCAGGAACGAGGCGCGTCCGGCCTGGAAGAAGCGGTGGGTCTGGTCGGCCGCCAGTTTCGCCGATTGCTCGGCGTCCGCCAAGGCATCGCGACGTTGCAATAACGCGGTGTATTGGGCGAGGCCGGTCTGGGTTTCACGAATGGCGTTGAGCACCACCCCATCGAAATGCGCCAGCGTCGCCTGGGTCACCGCCTCGGCCTCGCGGATGCGCGCCCGGGCGCCGTTGGTCGGCACCTTCCAGGTCAGCGACGGGCCGAAGCCCCAGCGGTTGGTAGACGGGTCGCCGAGATCGTCCAGGATACCGACGGTACCGATGGTCGCGCCGATACTGATATTCGGGTACAGCTCACCCGTGGCGACGCCAATACCGGCCGTCGCGGCCGCCAGCCGCCGCTCAGCCTGCCGCACATCCGGGCGACGCTTGAGCAACGCGGCGCCATCGCCCACCGGAATCAATTGCGCGATTTTTGGCAGTTCGTCGCAGGTGGCGGTGCCGGCCGGCAGTTGTTCCACGGGTTTGGCCAGCAACATCGACAAGCGATACAGCCCGGCCTGACGTGAGGCCTCATAACGCGGCATGTCGGCGCGCAGGGATTTGAATTGGGTTTGCGAGCGGGTGACCTGGGTTTCATCGCCACGTCCGGCATCGCGCAGGCGCTGGATCAGCGTGGTGCTCTGGGCTTGCAGATCGAGGGAATGCTGGGCGATTTCCCGCTCTTCATTGGCCGCACACACTTGTGTGTAGGCGCGAACTACATCGGCCACCACGGTGATGCGTGCAGTATCGGCGGCGGCCTGCGTCGCATCGGCATTGGCCTTGGCCGCTTCGATGCCACGTTGCAAAGTGCCGAACAAGTCGAACTGGTACGACGCGCTGATGCCGATATCGCCGATGTTGGCCACCGGTACTTTTTCCGGTATCAGGAAGGCCTGGCCGGACTCCTGCAAGCGCTGGGCACCCATCTGCACGCCGCCGCTCCAGCCGCCCGCCGCTTGCGCCTCATCGACCTGAGCGCGAGACCGCGACAAGCTGGCCGCCGCCACGCGCAAATCAGTGTTGGAGGCCATGGCCTGCTGCACCAACTGGTCGAGTCGCGGGTCCTGATACAAACGCCACCAATCGGCCGGCACCGGCGCGGACACCACCGTTTTGCCGTCGACCGCCAGATCGCCCTGGAAGTCTGGACGATGGACGGCCGCCTCTTCGGGCAAATGATAATCCGGCCCGACCATCTGACACGCCGACAGCAGCAAGCCTAATCCGGCGACTGCCAAACCCGAGGCCTTGCTCATTGCGCCGGCTCCCGTTTCTGATCGTCGATGATCGATACCGTGGCGGTGCGCCCGGCGATCATGCGGAAATCTTCCGGCACGTCATCGAAGGCAATCCGCACCGGAATCCGCTGGGCCAGCCGCACCCAGCTGAAGGCCGGGTTGACGTTGGGCAGCAGGTTGTTGCCGCTGGTGCGGTCGCGATCCTCGATACCGGCGACGATGCTCTCCACATGCCCGCGCAGGCGCGCATTGTCGCCGATCACCCGGATGTCGACGCTCTGGCCGATGTGGATGCCGTTCAGTTTGGTTTCTTCGAAATAGCCATCGATATGGAACGAGTTGCTGTCGACCACCGACAACACCGGACGCCCGGCGCTGACGAACTCCTGGGCCCGTGGCGCGCGGTCGTTGACGTAGCCGTCCACCGGGCTGCGGATCACCGAGCGGTCGAGGTTGAGCTGCGCGCTGTCCACCGCCACCTGGGCTTCCATCAACGCCACCTGGGCGCGGGCCACTTTTGACTGGCTTTCTTCCAGTTGCTCACCCGGCACCAGGTTGCCAAGACCCTTGTTCCGCTTGGCCTCGCGCTGGGCCTGGGCCATGGTTTCTTCGCGGTCGGCGACTGCTGCTTTCGCCTGGCGCAGGGCCAGCTTGAAGCGGTCAGGATCGATGCTGAACAGCACCTGGCCGCGCTTGACCAACTGGTTGTCGCGCACCTCCACTTGCTGGATCAGCCCGGACACGTCCGGCGCTATTTGCACGATGTCGGCACGGATGTGCCCGTCGCGGGTCCAGGGCGCGAACATGTAATACATCACCATGCGCCAGACCACGACAACGGCGAAGCTCACGATCAGCAGGGTCAACACAACGCGACCCAGGGTTAGAAACGGTTTTTTCATGTCATCAGGTATCGACTGAGTGAGTCCACGGCGCCAAGCAGCAAGGCGTAGAGGGCCACGTTGAACAATGCCCGGTGCCAGACCAGACGGTAAAAGTGCAGGCGCGTCAGCACCCCGTGCACCAACAGGTACAACACATACGTAATGCCCATCAGCACCAGCAGCGTGGGCAGGAACACCCCGCTCATATCCAGGTCACCGATCATAAAGGTGCTCCATCAATGCCATGGGGAAGCGGTTCTTCGGGCTCGGCGGCACCAACGAATTCGACGCCGGGCAACAATGCCAGGCGCAGGCCGCTCAGGGCGTGCAGCAAATGCCGACGGGTTTCATCATCGCCGGCACCGCTGAGGGCACGACGCGTGCGGTCGAGGGTCATCAGCAACGGGCTCGGTGCCTGCAAGCGCTCACCGGCCTTGAGACAGGCCTTGAAGTACTCGCCAACCTCGGCCACCACCTGGCGCAGCAGCACCTGCGGCACACCGAGGACCCGCGGCGTATAAGCGAGCAGGTCCAACAGATTCAGCGCCACCCGCACTTCCCGCAGCGCCACGCCGGAGTCCTGGCCGGTCATGGCCAGGCGCGGCAGATGCTGCATCAGCCGATCGAGCATCCGTATGCCCAGAAGCCGATGCTCGGACAACGTCGCCGGCTCGGAGAGGCTGACGATGTCACGCCAGCTGAAACGGGTCAGGCGCTTGGCTGCCAGTTCGGCACCGAACGGCCGGGCGATCAGGGTCCAGATGAATGCGAACAGCAAACCCATGGGGCCGGCCAGATTGGAGTTGGCGAAACTGAGGAAGTCCGCGTCGTAAGCGCCCTGAATGCTGATGAAGGACGAGGTGTTGACCAGGGTCAGCAGCATGCCCAGGTAAAACTGCGGCTTGACCGTCAGGGTGCCGACGCAAATGAAAGGCACGGCAAACGCCAGCACCAGCATCGGAAAGTCATGCAGGTTGGGCAGCACCAGAAACAGATAAAGGCTGGCGAACACCACCGACATCGCCGTCCAGAAAAAGAACCGGTAAATCTGCGGCGCCGGGTCGTCCATCGAGGCAAAGAAGCTGCACGCCACCGCCGCCAGGATCACGGCGCTGCCGCCATCGGTCCAGCCGAGCAGAATCCACAACACCGAAGCGACGATTATCGCGGTGACGGTGGAAGCAGCGGAATAGAACATCAGGCCGCGATCCAGAAAAGGGGATAGCCGTCCCAGCCGCCAGTGCCGATACACCGCGCGCCAGCTGTCCTGGCTTTCGCACTGAATGGCGTATTGCAGGCTGCGGCAGTCTTGCCACAAATCGATCCACTCGCCGAGACGGTAAATGGCGTTGGAGAACAGCAGTTGCTTGCGGTCATCCAGCGCTTCGGGAGCCGGTTGCAGGGCCTCAAGTTGATACTTAAGGGCTTGCCAGCGGACGAGATCGGCATCCTTGTGTTCGAGCCATTCGGTGGTGGCCGTCAGCAATGGCGCGAACTTGTCCACAAGCTCGGGGGTGCGCCGTTCCAGGGCGTAAAGCGCGTCGTCGAGGGCATCGATCACTGGCAACAGGTGAATCATCCGTCCGCGCAATTCCTTGGTATTGCGCACTGTCTGCGGACGCGAGCCTTCGTGGGGCAACTGACCGATCATCAACTCCAGGGAGTTGAACGTGGCGACCATCGATGCCCGCAACGCGCTGACTTCTTCAGGCTGCACGTTGCGGCTGAGGAAGCGCAGGCTGTAGGTCGAGGCATCGGCAAACCATTTGCTCACCGAATCATTGAACACCGGCGCCAGGCGCCGGGGCCAGAACATCGCACCGACCACCGCCGCCACAGCGATGCCGAGAAAGATTTCTTCGGTCCGCGCTTCGGCCACGTCCCACACCCCCAGCGGGTTATTCACCACCGGCAGGGCGATCAACGGCAAGGTGTAACCGGCGAGCATCAACGCGTAGTTGTTGGCCGTGCGCAAATGCAGGGACAGAAACAGCAGCGTCCCGGTCCACAGCGCAATCACCACCACCAGCACGTAGGGGCTCTGCACGAACATTGGCACAAACAGAACCGCCGCCGCAGCGCCGATAAAGGTGCCAACCGCCCGGTACAACGCCTTGGAACTGGTAGGGCCGAGAAACGGACTGGAAACGATGTACACCGTGGCCATCGCCCAGTACGGACGCGGCATTTGCATGAGCAGGGCGATGTACAGCGCGATCATCGATGCGGCGAAAGTGCGGACTCCGTAGAACCAGTCCCGCGCCGTGGGCATGCCAGAGAAAAATCCGTTCAAGAGTTGGCCACCGATGGCGGCGTGGCCGCTTCAAAAGCTCTCAGTACCCGCAGCGTAGCTTCCAGATCACTCGGGGCAATGCCTTCGAGTACTTCGTGGCGCAAGCGCACCAGTTCCACTTCGACCGCCTGCACCAGCTCCCGACCGGTTTCGGTCAGGCTCAGGCATTTGGCGCGGCGATCCTGTGCATCTTCGGTGCGGCAAACGTAGCCGCCATGACACAACTGATCGAGCAAGCGTACCAGCGACGGGCTCTCCATCCCTGCTGCCTGGGCCACCGTCACCTGGCGCACACCCTCGCCCAGACGCCCGATCATCAACAGCGGGACGGCGCAGGCTTCGGAGATTCCATAGTTGGCCAGCGTGGTCTGGCAGATTTTGCGCCAATGCCTGGCGGCCACCACCATGGCGCTGCTGATGTTCATCTGGAGAACGTCGAGGTTATTCGGCACGAGGGAAAACACACACTGTTAGTTTGCTAACTATCAATATGGCATTGGAGAGGATTTTCCGTCAAGTTTTGAAACAAATTCGCTTCCATCCGTCGCGAAGCCATAGGGGGTGAACCAGCCACCGTACTGAAGATGTATATACTTTGTCAGTAAGACAACCGAGAAGGCAGCCATGTCGAAACCAGCCGTTTTTACAATGAAACTTGAGTCTGAATTGCGTGAACAGTTCATGGCAGAGGCAGAAGCCGCTCATCGCCCCGCCTCGCAAATCGTTCGGGAAATGATGCGTCAGTTTGTTCAAACGCAGCGGGAGGCTCGCGAGTACGAAGCATTCCTGCAGCGCAAGGTCGACACCGCACGCGCTTCGATGCGCGCCGGCGACGGGCTGACAAATGAGGAAATCGAGGCAGAGTTCGCTGCCAGGCGCAGGCGGGCCGAGCTACAGGAATGAAAATAATATGGACGAAAGAAGCAGCACAGGACCGTGCAGACATTTGGGATTACCTGCATGCCGTTAACCCGAAAGCAGCCATCGACATGGACTACCGGTTCAGCGATGCGCTATCCCGGCTTGCCCAATACCCGGAAAGCGGCCCTGCCGGGATCATTTCAGGCACTCGCGAGCTGATCCCATATCAGAGTTACCGCATTGTTTATGAACAGGGACTGGACGCCATCTGGATACTCGCCTTGGTCCATACCTCCCGACAGTGGCCGCCCGGACGATGACGATTCACACCCCCCGCCCCTTCCTCAACAGCACATCCAGCTGATCCACCACTTCGGCCCAATCCGCGTCATCGAGTATCTCTTCACGCAGAAGGTCCGCCTGGCTCGGGCTCCAGAAAAATGCATCCGCAAGGTGCAGCTCCGGTTTGAGCGGTGAATGGGTGGCGATGAATTTATCAATGCTTTCGGCATCGTCCGGCAGGCCAAGTTGCTTGAACAGGGATGGAAGGTTGTGGGTCGGGTTTTCCATGACGAACTCCTGATGACCAATTTAGGGACCGCTGCGCGGTCATCGTCGGAACGCCGCCCGGAGCAAGCTCGCTCCCACAGGAAAATGCGTTCCCCCTGTGGGAGCGAGCTTGCTCGCGATGACGGCAGCATTGACGAAACAAAACTCAATGACTCAACTCCCGCACCTCGGCATGCGGCACCATTTTCAGAAACTCTGGCATGTCCATGCGCACCAGATTGACGTGGTTGCCGGCCTCCAGATAGATGTCTTTCTGCCGGGTCAGCATCGGATCGATCACCACCTCCAACCCATAGGACTCACCCAGCGCCGGTACGGCACCGCGTTCGCAATCATCGAAAAGGTGCGCCAGGTTGCTTTCGCGGGAAACCTGCCACTCACCGCTGCTGCGGACTTTGCTCAGGTCCAGGTGACGGCTGGCGGGCAGCACGGCCATCAGGTAATGCCCATGGTGATCGTCGAGGATCACCGATTTGGCCACCCGTTCGGCAGGAATACCTGCGACCCGTGCCGTTTCGAGGCTGCTGGCCGAGTGTGGGTGGCTGACGATGTCATACTCGCATTGAGCCTTTTCCAGGCTTCGCTGCACGGTTCTTGCCATACGCATGATGCACCTCGGTGTCCGCCATGACCGCCGGCGGACGATGGTTAAAGTTTTGCTTGCGTAGTAAAAGTCTAGGCCCGTCCGCGCGATCCGGCGGGAAATCCGCCCATCGGATGTCGACGGCAGTTGAGCAAAATTCATACCGGCCAAGGCTCAACTAAACTGTATGCAGAGCCACTCCACGACTCTCCCGGAGGGTCAAGTGAACACGCGTTGGTGTGCAGTTGCGTTGCTGTTGGCGTTGAGCGGATCGGCCTGCGCCGCCGACACGGTTGTGTTGCTGGTGCCCAACCCCATCGGGATCTGGCTGATCACCTTCGGCCTCGCGTTTCTGATCGCCGAGGCTGCCTTGCCCAATTACGGTGTGATCGGCCTGGGCGGCATCGTGATGTTCGTGATCGGCGCGGTGATCCTGACCAATACCGATGTGCCCGAGCCGCTAATGATCGGCCTGGGACTGGTCAGCGCGCTGTTGCTGATCTACCTGGTGTTTCACGCCCTGAAGACCCGACCGCGCCACACCGTCAGCGGTGATGCCGGGCTGGTCGGCAGCGAAACGCCGGTCACGTCAGTGCAGCTCGGCAACGCCTATGGCGGCTGGGTTCATCTGCAAGGAGAACGATGGCAAGTGCTCAGCGCGACGCCACTGCAACCCGGACAACGGGTACGGGTGGTGGGGCGCAAGGGTTTGCTGCTGCAAGTGGCCGCGGCTGACGCGGCGTCGGGCGGAGAATAGTCATGGGTTTGCAATTGGGTCTTGTCGCGCTGCTGCTATTGCTCATCGCACTGGCGGGGGCGACGTTTCGCATCCTGCGCGAGTACGAGCGCGGCGTAGTGTTCCAGCTCGGGCGCTTCTGGCAGGTCAAGGGACCCGGCCTGATCCTGCTGATTCCGGTGGTCCAGCAAATGGTCAGGGTCGATTTGCGCACCGTGGTGCTGGACGTTCCGCCGCAAGACGTGATCACCCGCGACAACGTGTCGGTCAAGGTCAACGCGGTGCTGTATTTCCGTGTGCTCGATCCGCAAAAGGCCATCATCCAGGTCGAAGACTTTCTAATGGCCACCAGCCAATTGGCGCAAACCACGTTGCGGGCGGTGCTGGGTAAACACGAACTGGACGAACTGCTGGCCGAACGCGAACGGTTGAACCTGGACATCCAGCAAGTGCTCGACGCCCAGACCGACGCCTGGGGCATCAAGGTTGCCAACGTCGAGATCAAACATGTGGACCTCAACGAATCGATGATCCGCGCCATTGCCAAGCAGGCCGAGGCCGAACGGGAACGGCGAGCCAAGGTGATCCACGCCGAAGGCGAATTGCAGGCCTCGGAAAAACTCATGCAGGCCGCCGAAATGCTTGGCCGCCAACCGGGGGCCATGCAGCTGCGCTACATGCAGACCCTGAGTTCGATTGCCGGCGACAAGAGTTCGACCATCGTCTTTCCGCTGCCAATCGAGTTGCTCAAGGGCATGGCGGACTTGTCGTCGAAACCTTGAAGGTTGCGATGACGCCACTCATTGTCCGGTATTGCCGGACAGGTACAACCTCGCGGCAACACCACCAGCCTTCATCTGACGAGCGATCTGCCATTGCGCCGGCAACGGTGCGAACTCGTCAGGTACGTCGGCGGTACTGATCAGCCAGGTTCGTCCCGTGCCCTTTGGCAGGTCGCTCAAGTGGTCCAGATACACGTCTGGCATCGTCAAGGTACCGAAACCATAGTCGTTCGGCCGGCTCGAAGTGCCATCGGCCCGTGGCGGGGTGTAGAGCAGGGGCTGGGTACTGGTGCGGTTGTAGTAGACGTAACTCAAGTACCAGAGCATGTCACTGGTAACGATCCGGTCCCCCGGCTGAAAATGCAGATTGACGTCTTCCACCAGGACGTTGACCTGATCATGGACGTCCACCGTCGCGTTGTTTTTCAGGCCCACCAGTTCAACACCGACAAACAGGACCAGCACCGTCAGGGCCAGCACCCGGGAACCGGAGTACAAGCGGTCGATTGCCAATGCTGCCAACAGCGGCAGGCCAAGGGCATACGCGGTGAGGTAGCGCTCGATGAATATCGGCGAAAAAAACGACACCGCAAACACCAGCAGCATCGGGACAAAGGTGTAGATCGCGAGCAACGCGCTGCCACGGAACACACTGCGATCACGTGCCAGCGCCACCCACGCCAACACCGGCAAGGTCACCGGCAAGGCAATAAACACCAGGGGAGGCAGGGTTTCTCCGTCGTCCTGGGTCAGCAACGACCAGACCATCGACGGTAAGGAATCCAGGCTGACGGGCAGTTCCCAGCCAACATCGCCATTGGCCTTCAGTTGGTCCAGGTGCCGTAGCAGGTCGACAAACCCCGGCAGCCACGGCAGATACAGCGCCACGATAGCCACATTGGCCAGCCACCAGTCACCCCGCTGGATGTGCCGCAGACGATGCCCCGGCTGCACGCGGATGATCCCCAGGTACAACCAATGGCAGAGCACGCACAGGGCCGTGAAGTAATGGGTGTAAAACGCCGCGCTCATCAGCACGACATAGATCACCAGATAGCGCCGACGCTGTGGCTTGCGGATCCAGTACACCAGCGCAATGGTTGCCCCCAGCAACCACAGTCCCAGCAGCGAATACATTCGCACTTCCTGGCTGTAGCGCACCGCCGTGGGCAGCAGGGCCAGCAGGAGGCCGGCGAAGATCGCGGCACGGCGGGTGGCGAGCCGATCGACCAGCCACACACCGAGCCCGACCGAGGCAATCCCCGGCAGGACACTGAGGCAGCGGATCGACAATATGCCGTCGCCAAACATCGCGATCCAGCCGTGCAGCAGTATGAAATACAGCGGCGGGTGCACGTCGTAGGCGGCGTGCACCCAGATATCAGGTAATGAGTAACGGGCCAGCAGCAGGCTGGAACCCTCGTCGCCCCAAATCGCGGCAGCGGTCAGATCGTAAAAGCGCACCAGCGCGGCCAATACCAGAATCGGCACCAGCCAATGCTCTCGCGCCCAGCGGATCAACGGTTGCGCGCCCCTGGCGAAACCAGGATTGGCGTGCGGTCCCTGAGTGTCGCCCATCGGCGTTTCTCTGCGCGCCTCCATTGCCTCCCCTTGCGACGTTGAGTGAAGAGCCAGATTGTTTGTGCATCACTTTAGCCCTTCAAGCCGAGCAACGTCGATGCTGACCCGATAATGAAGCGATAGCCGGCGGCTGCACCGTCAGCGCTGCGCCGTCTCAACCAACGGATACACCGACTCCCACCCCCCACCCAACGCCTTGTACAACCCGACGGCCGCCAGCGACACGCCGGTCGAACTCTCGACCCACTGCTCCTGCGTCGCCAGCAACGCCCCTTGCACGGTGAGTACGGTGACGAAATCCACCACGCCCTCAACGTACTGCTGTTGCGCGGTGTCCAGCGCAATGCGGTTCTGGCGCACGGCTTCGGCCAGGCTGTCGCGGCGCAACTGGCTGGCGTTGTAGGCGGTCAATTGGTCATCGATTTCATGCCAGGCGCGCAACACGGTTTGCTGATAGGCGATAGCGGCTTCCTGCTGCTGTGCTTCACGCAACTCGAGCACGCCACGCAAGCGGCCGCCGTCGAACAAGGGCAAAGTGAATTGCGGGCCGATGCCGAACGAACGCGAACCCCAGGAGCCGAAATCGCTCAGTTGCATGGCCTGGGAACCGATGTTCCCCGACAGGGTGATTCGCGGATAGAAATCGCCCTTGGCCACGCCAATGCTGGCCGTGGCGGCATACAGCCGTGCTTCGGCCTGGCGAATGTCCGGCCGACGTGCAGCCAGTTGCGAGGGCAAGCCGATGGCGACCTGGCGCGGCGTTTGTGGCACCGGTGCGTCTGTGGATAACTCCGCCGCCAATGCCTGGGGCGGTTCGCCCATCAACAAACTCAAGGCGTTGATCAGTTGCCACTGGCGCTGCTCCAGTGCGGGCAGGCGCGATTCGATGGCCGCCACTTGTGCGGCGGCTTCGGCGACATCCAGGTCCGTCGCGACGCCGTCGGCCAGGCGCAACTGCGAGAGCTTCAGGCTATGGCGGGCAACGTCGAGATTCTGTTCGGTGACGAGCCGGGTGTTCTGCACACCGCGCAGTTGAATGTAGTCCTGGGCGGTTTCGGCCAGCACCGACAGCAGCACACCGCGCCGGTCGTTCTCGGCGACTTCCAGGTTGGCGTCGGCGGCTTCGGTTTCCCGCCGCACGCGGCCCCATAAATCCAGCTCCCAGGAAGCGGAAAAGCCGGCATCCCACAGGTTGAAGGCGGATTTGCCGTTGTGTCCTGATGGGTCGTTCAGGCCTTCACCACTGTTACGGTTGCGTCCGTAACGGCCGCTGGCGGCCGTGTTGGGGTAGCGCTCGGCGGTGATGACCTGATGCACAGCACGACTTTGCTGCAAGCGGCTACCGGCCAGTTTCAGGTCGAGGTTGTCGGTCAGGGCGCGCTGGCTCAGGGCCGAGAGTTTCGGGTCGTGGAACACCTCCCACCAGCGCTCGGCCATTGTTTCGGCGACGGCCTGGCTGGCGGCGGATTTGGCCGGTTTTGCCCAATCGGTGATTTGTGTGGTTTCGGGCTTTTGGAAATCGGGGCCGACGGTGCAGCCACTGAAACTCATGACGAGCAAGGCACTCAAGGTAAGTTGCGACAGTTGGCCCCTTCGCGAGCAAGCTCGCTCCCACAATGGACTTTCTGTGATGCGAAAATCTTGTACATCGCACATAACCCTTGTGGGAGCGAGCTTGCTCGCGATGGCGTCCGCGCCGTCAACACTGGTTTTCATCGCTGAGTCACCTCACGCAATACATCACTTGCGGTATCGATGCTCGCCTCCACCGACATCCCCACCCGCAAGCGCTCGGCCAGCGACTGCCCCGGCTCAAGCACGATCTTCACCGGAATCCGCTGCACCACTTTGGTGAAGTTGCCGGTGGCGTTGTCCGGTTTGACCGCGGCGAACGTCACCCCGGTAGCCGGCGCAATGCTTTCGACACGACCGTTGAGTGCCGCACCGCCCAGACTGTCAACGCGCACTTGCACAGCCTGCCCCGGCTGCACATCTGTCAGTTGGGTTTCCTGGAAATTGGCCATCACGTAAGCCTGAGCTAGCGGCACCACTGCGAGGATTTTGCTGCCCGGCGTGACGTAGGCGCCGACCCGCACCGCGCGTTCGCCGACCATACCGTCCTGTGGCGCAACGATCCTCGTATAGGACAACTCATAGCTGGCCATTTCCAGCTTCGCTTGCGCCCGTTTCAGACCGCCTTCGGCGGCATCGCGCTGGGCCGTGAGGATCTCCACCTGCTTGCGTTCCGCCGCCAGTACTGCAGTGGCGTTGGCCAGCCGCGCGGAGGCCTGGTCGATGCGCGTTTGCGCCTGCTGCGCATTTTGCACTGTGCCGGCGCCCACTCCGGCGAGGTGG
This sequence comes from Pseudomonas sp. P4_C4, assembly GCF_056402055.1. Lineage (NCBI taxonomy): Bacteria > Pseudomonadati > Pseudomonadota > Gammaproteobacteria > Pseudomonadales > Pseudomonadaceae > Pseudomonas > Pseudomonas sp. P4_C4. The sequence continues at coordinate 104,455 of NZ_JBFUID010000009.1, forward strand.
TTGTAACGGTTCAACTCATGTTCGGCAAACGCCATTTCCGCCTTGGCCGAGACCACCGAGGATTGCGCCTGGGCAATCACCGACGCCTGGCGCTCGAGGGTCGCCCGGGCGTTTTGCAGTTGCGCCCTGGCCACCAGCGTTTCGGCATCGGCGGCCTGGGCGGCTGCGCGCAAATCCCGGTCATCGATAAGTGCCAGCAACTGCCCGGCCTTGACCTGCTGGTTGTCCTCGACCAGCACTTGCTTGATAAACCCGGCGACCCGCGGCACGACCAGGGTGAAATCCGCCGAGACATAAGCATCGTTGGTGTTCTGTTGGGTGCGCTTGCCGAACAGGCCGGGCATCGCCAGGTACAGCAATACGCCGACGGCCACTGCGGCGGCCACGGCAACCGCGACTTTCTGCTTTGCTTGAGTGTTCATAAAAACCTTCTGTATCAGTGGAGCATTCAGGTCGGTGCGCGCGGCGGATAGATCCGCGTTGGCAGCCAGAAAATCAGCAGGATCAAGGTCACGGCGATACCGGCCATGCACAGGTAAAGATCAGAGGAAGTGAGCACCACCGCTTGCTCATGCAGACGATGAGCGAGGCTTGCGCTGTCGTGCTCGGCCAGCGGCGAGTTGCCGAGGCGGTCGACCAGCATGGTCGAGTGAAAATGCAGTCGTGCCGTGGTCAGTGCTTCGATCACCCCGGTGGCGATGACCGCCGACAGGCCTTTGACGGTGTTGAACCAGGCCGATGCGAACGGCCCCTCCATCGGGTTGATGCTGCCGGTGGACAGCATCAGCAGCGGCAACACCGCCATGGGCTGACCAAAAATCTGCAGCCATTGCAGCACATAGAAATCGTCGCGAATCCACGCGGACGTCAGTTGCGAGCCGCCGACGCACGACAGCACCAGCATGCTCAGGCCGATGCCCAACACCCAGCGGCAATCAACCCAGCGAAAGTTGCACAGCGCCGCCACCAACGGCAGCGCAATCAATTGCGGCAGCGCCGCGAGCAGCATGATCGGCGCGGTCTGCACCGGACGATAACCCTGGACCTGCGCCAGGTAGCTGGACGGAATAATGATCACCGCCTGCAACACCACCAGCACGCCCGCCAGAGTCAGCAGGGCGAAAGACAGGTTACGGATGCCGAGCATCTGCATCTTGAAAAACGGCATCGGCTGCGACCACTCGCCGCTCAAAAACAGCACCAGCAGCAACAGCCCGCCACCGAGCAATCCGCAGATCAGGTTCGACTCGAACCAGTCCAGGCGATTGCCCTGCAGAATGCCGATCACCAGCATGCAAATGGCGGGAAAACCCAGCAGCACACCGCGCCAGTTGAAGGACTTGAAGCGTTCCAGACGCAGCGGGTCCCGGGGCAAGCCATACGCCACCGCGGCCATGGCAATCAGGCACGGCGCGATGATTTGCCAGAAGGTCCATTGCCAGCCGACATACTCGGTCCACAACCCGGCCAATGGCGTGCCCAGGCCCGGGCCGAACGTCGCCGTCAGGGCATAACCGGCCAGGCCATACAACTTCACATTGGCCGGCAAAAACCGCAGGGCCACGGTCATCAGCATCGGCGGCAATGCGCCGCCCGCCAGGCCTTGCAAGGTGCGCAGCAACAACAGGCTTTCGTAATTCGGGGCGAAGGGACACAACACACCCAGCAGGGTGAACAGGCTGATGGCGCACAGGGTGAAACGCCGCAACGAGAACGTCACCGCACACCACGGTGCGAACGCCATGGCCGCCACCGAAGTCGCGGTGTAACAGGCGACCAGCCAGGTGCCTTCGTCGTAGCCGATGGCCAACGCACCACGGATGTCAGCCAGGGCGACTTTGGTCACCATCTCGTTCAGGCCCGACACCAGCACCGCCAGCAGCACGCCCACCAGGCCGATGATGATCCGCGGGCCGAAGACGGGTGGAGCGGCTGCCGGGCTGGCCGCAGCAACAGGTGCCGTGACCGTAAGGGAAGTCATGTACTGCAAGCTCCGTCGTGGAAAGACCGAAGCATTCTAGGAAGCGTGATGCCTGACGAAAATCAACTTATTGACAGGTTATAAGTGCGTTATACGCAACGATACAAAACCCTGTGGGAGCGAGCTTGCTCGCGATGAGGCCGGCAGCCTCAACATCTTTATTGGCTGACCTGCCGCTATCGTCGGAACGCCGCCCGGACCAAGCTCGCTCCCACAGGGTTTTGCGTTCACCTCAGTCCGGTTGCGCGGCCAACCACGTTTCATCGCAGCAGGATTTCAGCGTTTCACGCAACCAGCGATGTGCCGGGTCCTTGTCGAAACGCGGATGCCAGGCTTGGGTCAGCATCAGGGTCGGCAAAGGGATCGGCAGGTCGAACGAGCGCAGCTTCAGCCCGAGCCGTCGCACGCTCAGCAGCGCCTCTTTGGGCACCGGCAGAATCAGGTCGGAATCGGGCAAGGCAAACATCGCCGCATGAAAGCTTGGCGCGATCACCGCCACCCGTCGTTCCAGCCCCAGGGCATTGAGCGCGGTATCGATCGGCCCCCGGGCAATGCCACGCCGGGACATGCTGATATGGGAATAACCCGCATAGCGCTCTGCCGTGATCTCTTCTTCCAACAGCGGATGATCCTCGCGCACCAGACCAACGAAGTGGGTGGAAAACAGGTTCTGAATCTTCACTTCCGGGGTCAGCGGCCGGGTGTTGCTGACGCTCAGATCGATCCGCCCTTCGCGCAACGCCTCATCATCGCCATCGCCTTCCGGGACGAAACGTAATTCGCAGTGCGGTGCCTGCCGGTCAAGGGTGTCGAACAGCTTGCCGCCGTAGACGCCGACAAAAAAATCGTTGGCGCGAATACTGAACCGCCGCCGCAGCGAGCTCAGTTCCACCGTATCGGCCGAACGAAACAGCAACCCGGCCTGCTCCACCACACTGCGCACCTGCTCACGCAACGCCAGCGCCTTGGGGGTCGGCACCAGGCCCCGGCCGGCGCGCACCAGAATCGGATCGCCAAGGGCTTCGCGGATGCGTGTCAACGTCCGGCTCATGGCCGCCGGGCTCAGGTTCATCCGCCGCGCCGCGCCCACCACACTGCCCTCGTCGAGCAAGGCATCGAGGGCGACCAACAGGTTCATGTCTGGCAATTGCATTGCGAGCACTCGTGTCTGATCAGGGTTGATTCAGACGCAATGCTAGCAAACATCACCGAACCATCCCCCACCGTTTCACCGTCACCCGCTCCAACGAATCAAACACCAGATTTTCCACCAGCAACCCAATCAGAATCACTACCGCCAACCCGGCAAACACCTTGTCGGTATACAGCTCATTGCGATTCTGAAAGATGTACCACCCCAACCCACCTTTGCCACTGGTAGCCCCAAACACCAACTCAGCAGCAATCAACGTACGCCAGGCAAACGCCCAGCCGATTTTCAGCCCGGCGAGAATTGACGGCAGCGCCGCCGGAATCAGAATGAACAGCACAAAGCGAATGCCCTTGAGGCCGTAGTTGCGCCCGGCCATGCGCAGGGTTTCCGAGACGCCGAGGAAGCCAGCGTAAGTGTTCAGCGCCAGTGCCCAGAGCACCGAATGCACCAGCACGAAAATCAGGCTGTTCTGGCCCAATCCAAACCACAGCAGCGCCAGCGGCAGCAGGGCGATGGCTGGCAAGGGGTTGAACATCGAGGTCAGGGTACTGAGCAGATCTCGACCGAATTGTGTCGACACCGCCAACGTCGTCAGGGCAAACGCCAGGACGATGCCGATCAGGTACCCCTTGAGCAACACCACCAGTGATATCCACACCTTGCCCAGCAATTCACCGCTGAGCAGGCCGTCATACAGTGCGTGAGCGGTCTGTACAAAACTCGGCAACAGCAGGTCGTTGTTCTGATAGCGAGCAATGGCTTCCCACAGTACCGCGAGAAGAATCAGGATCAGGCTTTTACGCAGCCAACCTTGCTGCCACAGTCTTTGGCCTAGGGGTAGCTCCCGCTCCAGCGGCACGCTGGTCAGTGGCTGCAAAACCGTTTCAAACTCTTCACGCGGGGATGATAAATGGCTCATCGGGCCCTCCTCTCAACTGGCTCAATAAGCGATGCGGATGTCGGCGAAATCCAGTTCATGCTCGGCTTGCGGTGATTGACCTTCATCGAACAATAGCCGGTGAATACGTCGCGCCGACTCCTGAAACGCCACACCGCCAAGGCTGTGCAAATCGTATTGGTGGCTGTGGACTTCCGCCCTCACCCGGCCCGGATGGGGTGACAGCAACAGAATGCGGTTACCCACCACCAGCGCCTCTTCGATAGAGTGCGTGACGAACAGCAGCGTGAAACGCACTTCCTCCCAGAGCAGCAGCAATTCTTCCTGCATCTTGCGTCGGGTCAGCGCATCGAGGGCGGCGAAGGGTTCGTCCATGAGGAGGATTTTCGGCTGCATCGCCAGTGCCCGGGCAATAGCAACCCGCGCCTTCATCCCGCCCGACAGGGTATGCGGATAAGCATCGGCAAACGCCGCCAGACCGACCTTCTCCAGATAGTGCAGCGCCCGCTCTTCGGCCTCTTTGCGCTTGAGGGTTTTCGAGGCCAGCAGCGGGAACATCACGTTCTGTTTCACGGTTTTCCACGGCGGCAGTTGATCGAACTCCTGGAACACCACGATCCGGTCCGGTCCCGGCGCATCGACGCGCTGACCTTGCAGACGGATCTCGCCTTCCACGGGCTGGATGAATCCGGCGGCGGCTTTGAGCAATGTCGACTTGCCGCAGCCGGACGGCCCGAGCAGGACAAAGCGGTCCGCCGGGTCGATCTCGAAACTGACCTGATGGGTCGCCCGCACCACACGCTGCGGCGTGCGGTATTCGAGGCTGACGTTATCGACCGACAGCAGCGCCTGGGCTGCCGCGATCGGATTGCTGACCGTGTGGCCTTGCAAAGGGGCGTTCATTTCGATCAGCTCCCTTGCAGCGGCTTGGCGTCCTGGAAGAAGTAGTCCTTCCATGAATCCGGTTTGTTTTTGATCGCGCCGACGCGGTAGAGGAACTCGGCCAACGGGTAAGTGTTTTTCGGCGTGACGCTGAATTCGAACTGCGGGTTGTCGATGATTTTCAGCAACGCGGCGCGGTCGATTTTGGCCTTGGTAACGCGGATGTAAGTGTCCGCCGCCGCGCCTTTGTCGTTCTGGGCGAACGCGGCCGCTTCGGTCAGCGCATCAATGAATGCCTTGTAGGTTTTCGGGTTCTCGTCGCGGAATTTCTCGGTGGCGAACAGCACCGTCGGCGAGTTCGGACCGAGCAAGTCATAGGTGTTCAGCACCACGTGCACATTGGGATTGGCCAGTTCCTGATCCTGGAATGGCGGGTTGGAAAAGTGCCCGCTCAGCTCGGTGCCGCCGGCCACCAGCGCAGCCGTGGCATCAGGATGTGGAACGGCGATGGTGTACTTGTCGAGGCGATTGAAGTCCTTGTCACCCCACTGTTTGGCCGCCGCGTATTGCAGGAAGCGCGACTGCACCGACACGCCCACCGCCGGCACCGCGATGCGGTCCTTCTCGGTGAAGTCAGCGATGGTTTTAACCTTGGGGTTATTGCTCACCAGGTAGTACGGAAAGTTGCCCAGGGAAGCCACGGCCTTGACGTTCTGCTTGCCATGGGTGCGGTCCCAGATGGTCAGCAGCGGGCCGACGCCTGCGCCGGCAATGTCGATCGAGCCCGACAGCAACGCATCGTTGACCGCTGCACCGCCGGAGAGCTGGGTCCAGTCGACCTTGATGTCGATACCTTCCTGCTTGCCGTATTTCTCGATCAGGTTCTGATCGCGCACCACATTGAGCAGCAGGTAGACGATGCCGAACTGTTCGGCGATGCGGATTTCACCTTCGGCGTGGGCCACGGTCGGCGCCACCAGGCTGCCGGCGATCAGGCTGAAACCCAGGCCGATGGCTGCGGCCAGCGGCGCGAATGGAAGACGTTTGGACATGATCAAATCTCCGACAAATCAGAAAGGCGTGTCGCCCTGGATGGTGGTGCGATACAGCTTGCGGCGCAGATGGCTGGGGCATCCAGCAGCGAGGTGGATCAGCGAACGGTTGTCCCAGAACACCAGGTCATGGGCCTGCCATTGATGGCGATAGATGTTTTGCGGCAGCACGCTGTGGGCATATAGCTCGGTCAGCAGTTGCTGGCTCTCGTCCTCCGGCAGACCAACGATACGGGTGGTGAACCCTTCGCTGACGAACAACGCCTGGCGACCGTTTTCCGGGTGGGTGCGCACCACCGGATGCACCACTTCGGCGACCTGGGCGAGTTGCTCCGGGGTCAGGGTCGGGCGCCAGTTGCCTTCGAATTTGGTCTCGCTGTAACGCGCCGTGTAGGAATGTGCCGCCGATCGACCTTCCACCGCTTTGCGCAGCGCGTCGGGCAGGCTGTCCCAGGCTTTGTGCATATCGGCGAACAGCGTGTCGCCGCCCTCCGCTGGCAGCTCTTGGGCATGCAGCATCGAGCCAAGGCTCGGCAGTTCTTTGTAGGAGAGATCTGAATGCCAGAACTTGCCGGCGTCGCCCAGGCCGATGTTCTGGCCGTTCTCGACGATGTTGGAAACGATGAGGATTTGCGGATGCCCTGCCAGCAGGAACTGCTTGAGCACGTGAATCTGCAACACACCAAAACGATGGCTGAAGTCGATGTGCTGTTCGGGGGTGATGCGCTGGTCGCGGAACACCACCACATGATGGTCCAGATGCGCGCGGTGAATGCGTGCGAAGTCCTGATCATTGATCGGACGGGACAGGTCGAGGCCGATGATTTCGGCCCCCACCGCACCGCTGAACGGGCGGATTTCAAAGAACTGTGGCGCGATGCTTGGCGAAGCTGAAGCTGCAGACATAAATCACTCCCACGCACGGCACGCTCAAAGGCGCGCGCGTCGATCAGAAACTCACGGAGATCCCGTGTTGGTTCGTGTCGTGCGGCGCGCCGATTGATCGGCAGGTACGCAGGAGATTGACTTTATAGATATAAGAATTGAAATTTAAATACCGTTAATGAATAACGATATGGCGATTGATCAGGAATGGTCGGGGATGATGAGTGACGTTTTATGTCACTTATTGATGTGGATTGAGTGTTTCCACTGACGCCATCGTCGGAACGCCGCCCGGAGCAAGCTCGCTACCACAGTGGTTCTCCGTTGGGCACAAGATTGTGCTCCAGCAAAAATCCAATGTGGGAGATTCTATGTTTGGGGGGAACCCCAAGCATAGAATCTGGCCTGTATTCACTTTGGTTTTTCATCAGCGCGAACATCACTCTGGCCAGCTTGCGTGCCAGGATAACCAAGGCTTGAGTGCCTTTTAGGCCTCTGGTCAGATAGCTCTGGTAGTACGGTTTCCAGACCGGCGAAGTGACCAGCGTCCGGCTGACCCGGTCTTCCAAGGCCTTGCCGGTGGCCTGGGCCTTGTTCAGCTCGGTGCGTGCTTCGTTGAGTTGGGTCAGGGCTTCGCTACGGAATTTGCCACGGGTTTCATCAACCTTGCGCTGCATTTCCTTGATTGCCGATTCGGCTCGCGGAATCGCCAGGGTGGTGGCGTCGAGCCGACCATGGGTCTCCGCTTCGGCACGCCTTAGCCGCAGGACTTCCACCGGCGATACCGCGCCCTGGGCCACCAACGGCTCGGACATGCTGATTTCCTGACGCTGGAAGCCCAATTGCTGGCGATACTGCGTCTGCTTGGAGGTGCGGGCAATGACATCCTGCTCGGCGGCACTGGCAACGACACGCTGATGGGGTGGCCGTCACGTTTGCATCCACTGCCCGGTGACGATTTCGTCACCGCGCCACATACTGGCGTGCAGTTGACCTATGCTGCTGACAGCATGACGCTGGCTCAAATCCGAGGGGTGCTCAATGTTTTACGTGCAACGCGATGCGCAGGGTCTGTTGGTACGCGTGGAACCCGCCGCCTACGCCGAGGCCACGGAAACGCTGCCGGCCGACCATCATGAAATCCAGACCTGGTTTGCCAACGCGGCTGTGGAGAACAGCCTCAAGCAGCTCAAGCAAAGTGACCTGGAAATGATCCGGGTACTCGATGACTTGATTCAGGTGCTGACCCAGAAAGGCGTGATCCGCGTCACCGACCTGCCAACGGCGGCCCAGGCCAAGCTCATGGACCGTAACCAGGCCCGTGAAGCCTTGGGTGGCTTGAGCCAATTGATCGATGATGAAGAGACCGGGTTGATCTGATCATTGATCTTCAGTGACTGTTCCAACCTCATCGCGGGCAACCCAGCTCTAAAGAGTTACTTCCAGGGCCTGGGCTCGCCGAACAACTGGCCCTGCACACCGTACAGCCCCATCTCGCGAATCACCGACAACTCGCCTTCAGTCTCGACCCGCTCGGCAATCAGCGGCAAATCAATGCTGTGCGCCGCTCGCTGGATCGCCTCGATGAACAGGCGTTTATCACTCTCCAGGTCAATGGCCCGAATATAGCTGCCGTCGATCTTCAAGTACGCCAGCCCCAGCCGTGCCAGGTTGCCGATCATGCTGAAGCGGCCACCAAAACGTTGCAGGCTCAGGGAGAAGCCGAGTTCGCGCAGGCGCCGGGTCAACTGCTCGAGCACCGCCTGGTCAGGCAGTTGCTCTTCGCCAATCTCCAGGGTCAGGCGCGGGCCCAGGTTGGAATGCGCACGCAGTATCTCGAAGATTTTGTTTTGCGCCTGCGGGTCGCCCAGGGTCGCCGACGACAGATTCAGCGCCAGAGACTCCTCATGCTCGCTCATTTGCTCCAACACCCGTTCGAGCATCAGCCGATCCAGACGCGCAGTCCAGCCGAAGCGCTCCAGCCATGGCAAAAAATGCCCGGCGGGGATGGTCTGGCCGTGTTCGTCGAGCAGTCGCGACAGTACTTTGTAATGCAGTACCAGTTGCGTGTCCTGGGCGGCCACTACCGGTTGGAAATACAGCTCGAAACGTTGCTGAGTCAGCGCCTGGTCGAGCATGCGATGCCAGGCGTGGTGATCGTCGCCGACACTGGCCGAGAGGCTGTGTTCGATACAGGCCCAGTTCTGCTCGCCCTGACCTTCGGCCTGCGCCAGCGCCTGATCGCCGAGGCTGAGCACGGCTTGCGGCGAGTCGCGGTGAGCAAAAGGCGCCAGGCCGATAGACGCCACGGCAGCCACATCGGTGGCGCCGGTAGCGTGCAGACTGGCCAAGGCACTATCGAGGTTCTGTGCCAGTTGCAGCGCCTCTTCACGTACCAGCCCCGGCGCAAGCACGGCAAATTCGCCACCGCGGATACGGGTCACCAGGTTCTGGGTTTCCGGATATTTGGCGCACTCGCGAGACAGTTGCTCACCGACGGCCTTGAGCACTTCATCGGTGCGCTGGCCGCCGAGGCGCTGGTTGAGACCGGCCAGATCCTTGACCCGCAACAGCAGCAGGTAACCCGAACTGGCCTGCTCCGGGTTGCTCACCCGCGCATTCAGTTGCATCTCGAAATAACGCCGGTTCGCCAACCCGGTCAATGAGTCCTGATAGGACTCGACCCGTAGTTTTTCACTGCGCTCGGCCTGCTCCTGGAACAGCGCCTTGAGCTTCTCGACCATCTGGTTCATGGCCTGCACGACCCGGCGAAGTTCGGGGGTGCGCGGCAGTTCCGGCAGGCTGAGGAATTCCCGCCGGGCGATGGCGTGGGATTGTTGGACCATGTAATCCAGTGGCCTCAATTGCTGACGCAGCAACAGCGCGCCGAGTACCGCACTGACCGCGCCACATAGCAGCAACCAGCCCAGGCTGCCCAAAGCGCTTTGCCACAACTTGGCCTGCGCGAACATCGGGTGGCTGACCACCTCGACCCGGGCAGCCTGCTCCCAGCCGCGGCTGACGATCGCGTCACCACCGGCGGGTTCCAGGCCGATCAGTTTGACGAACCAGTCCGGAACGTTGTTCACCGCCGGGATACCCGTGCGCTCAACCAGGGTCTGGTCGGTCTTGAGATCGACCACGCGGATGCTCGCGTAGTAACCGCTGTCGAAAATCGAGCTGACCAGCAACTCGACCATCGCCGGGTCGTCGATATTCGGTGTCAGGGAAAGTGCCAGCGCCGTCGCGGCGTCCTGGGCATGGGAGCGCAACTGGTTGACGTACTGAGTGCGCGAGCTCTCCAGACTGACCATGAAACTGCCGGTGAAGGCGACCACCAGGAACAGACAGATAGCAATCAACAGCTGTTTGAACAAAGACATCTGAGCGTGTGCTCCTAGTTGGTCGTCTCGACCGGGAATCCTTCGGCCTGCATCTTTTTCAGCAGATCCTGCCAACGCGAAAGGCGTTTGGTATCGCCGACCTTTTTATTGCCCTTGGCGTCCGGCAGCCACACCCCTTCCGCATTGAAAGAGTAGACCGGCAGCAAATCCTTTCGCTGGCTGGCCGGCTTGATTGCATCAATCAGGCTGTCGAGCACCAGGGGCTCTGCTTCCGGACTTGAGTAGTAGGTCAGCACCATGTGCGCGCGATTCCGGGTCAGTGCCTTGACATAGGTAATGCGCAGCTTTTCACTGGCTACACCGAGGTGACGCAGGCTAAAGTACTTGGCAATCGCGTAGTCTTCACAGTCTCCGGCGCCTTTCCAAAGGGCTTCGATCGGGGTTTCCCAGTAATCGACTTCGTGCCACAGGTCGATGTCTTCGACGTATCGCAGTTGTTTATTGAAGAAGCGATTGACCACATTGAGTTGTTCCAACTCGCCGATCTGCTTCTGGCTGGCCAACAAGTGTTGCCAATCATTAATGCGCTGCTGACCTTCTCCCAAAGGTCCGTACAATGCCTGCGCCCGCCGGCTGATCAGGGAAAAGTCCCAATCGGCGCTCAAGCTGCCCAGCATCACGCCAGCCAGCAGCAATGCGCTGCACAGCCAGCGTAAAATCCGCGGGATCGTTAAACTTGCCGCCAATGCGAGGCATCCTGGATAGGCAGGAGGGAGTCATTTGAATGGTGCAGGTTAGACCGGAAAAAGACAATGGCACAGTGCAATCACTGGCGGCGCGCTAAACTGCAAGAAAGGCACTCGTGAACTTGTTTGACAAGCCGTCAGTCAATTACTAGTGTCGCTTGGATCCAAAAAATTCCATCAATCAGGGTGCGTTTAGTGACACAAAAGCCCAACCCTCTCAGCAGTATCAAGGTCAACGGGCCGATTCCCGCTCATATGGCACGCTCGGTGATCGAAGAAACCCTGCGCGCAGCCATACTCGACGGGCGCATTCCTTGCGGTGCGGCCCTGCGCCAGCAAGACCTCGCCGACCTGTTCGGCGTCAGCCGCATGCCCGTACGCGAAGCCTTGCGCCAGCTCGAAGCTCAATCGTTGCTCAACGTGATTGCCCACAAGGGCGCCGTGGTCGCGCCGCTGGTCCAGGGCGACGCCGTGGAAACCTACGCGCTGCGCATCCTGCTGGAATCCGAAGCCCTGCGTCTCTCGGTGCCACTGCTCCAGGACAGAGATCTCGAACAGGCTGCCCGTTACATCGACGAACTCGAAACGCAAAACGACTACACCGAAATCGGACGGCTCAATCGCCTGTTCCACATGGCGCTTTACAGCCGGGCGCCCAATCGCCGGCTGTTGAAACTGGTCGAAGACGGCCTGATCGAAGAAGAGCGGTTCCTGCGTTTCAACCTGGAAGCCATGGGCCTGGGCAAATTGTCCCAGGACGACCACCGGGCACTGTTGCGGGCCGCCGAAGACCGGGACGTCGAACGCTCGATGAAACTGCTCGAACATCACCTGAACCGAGGGGTCGAGGTCATTACGCGCTACCTCGACAGCCCTGAAGTACAGACCAAAAACACGTCGAAGTAACCTGCAGCGGCAAGCCCGGGGAGGCACACCGAAAGGTTCGCCTCGCTTGCCGCACATTCCTCCGAATGTGCATGCGAATAATTTGATTACAAACCCCCTGTGCTCATACCACACCACCCTCGCGACGCCATACCGCAACCCAATGCCTTGCCACCTTCAAACCTGACCATCGCAACGATTGCGTGGTGCCTCAGTAATGGCGGCCGCCTTGATTTGCGCCCACTCTGGGTAACCAAGACAAAATAAAACGGGGGACTCGCCGTGCGAATGGCGTAGCCCCCGCCCCAAGAAGCGAAGGAAGGAGCCTCATTACGGGAACGGAAGGATCGGCATCACTCGCGACCTGCTTCCACCCCCTCAGACACCCCCAACGACGCCCGATAAAAAGTTACTTCGAGTGAGGCATTCACTCTTTATTCAATTCTGACTTATATAGGTTGGAAGGAGTAACTACGCCCAAATAAAACCAATATAAAAAGTTTTATTGGAACTTGTCATCTTTCAAAAAGTTGAATATTAAAATAATAGCAAAACAACTTGATCAACACTTTATATGTGTATTAGTTTTTCTTCGCCGCCAGCCACAAGTGACAGCAACGCCTTGGTTACTCGGCATCTATAGCACTGAAAAAGATCAATTCGTTTGAGGTACCCGTTCGCCAGGAGAAAACTTCCAGCGAACTTCAGTGCTTGATTACTTCTCACCTCAGATCACTTACAGGCTCATCCATGAAACCAACTAAAGAACGTCTGCTTCAAAAAAAATCCGAACTTAGCGAACATCCGATTTTCTCTGAAATACATTCGCTTGCGGTCCTGCGACGCTTCATGGAAACCCACGTGTTTGCCGTATGGGACTTCATGTCGCTGACCAAGCGCCTGCAACAGGAGCTGACTTGCGTGCAACTGCCCTGGTTGCCGCCACAGGATCCCCAGGCAGCGCGGTTGATCAACGAGATCGTGCTGGGTGAGGAGTCGGATGACCGCCCGGCCCAAGGTCATTACAGCCACTTCGAGTTGTACCTGGATGCAATGCGCGAAGTCGGCGCCTGCACCGTTGCCATCGAACGCTTCGTGACCCTGCAGCAAGAAGGCGTGAGCTACGACGTGGCCTTGCAGAGCGTCAACGTCGATCCGGCGGCCGCAAATTTCGTTCGCCATACGCTACACACAGCACTGCATGCGCCGGGTCACAGTGTGGCGGCGGCGTTTCTGCACGGTCGCGAGAGCGTTATCCCGCGGATGTTCCAGCGCATCCTCGACGATTGGGGCATCGGCATCGAGCAGGCGCCGACCTTCCGTTACTACCTCGAACGACACATAGAAGTCGACTCCGAGGACCACGGCCCGGCAGCGGAAAAGCTCCTGTCGCGATTGGTCGATAGCGACCCGCAACGGCAGGAAGACGTGTACGCCAGCGCCATCGCTGCCGTGGAAAGTCGTATCGCCCTGTGGGACGGGTTGCGCCTGAGCATGAACGAATCCGTCACGGAGGTGAGCGCATGAACGCCGCCGACTACCAATCCTTCGCCGACGCCTGGGAAAGTCGCGCGACCATCCGCACTCGCCCGCGCCGCGTTCTGGAGAACGACGACAAACTGATCTACCCCTTGAGCCGCCAACCGCTGGTGCTGAGCGAAACCTTTCTGCGCGAATGCCCGGAACAGCGCGACTTCGCCCTGGTGCAGACGCTCTACAAGTTCATCAACGATGTGGTGATTTTCGAAACCGAGATCGTCGACAAAACCGCCCGCAGCATCGCCAAGAATCGCTTCGCGTTCGAGTTCCCGTTCGCCTGCCGCTACGACGCCATGACGGTCGTGGTGGACGAGGATTACCACGCACTGGTGGCGATGGATTTCATGCAACAGACCATCGCGTTGACCGGCATCCCCCCCATTGAATTGCCGGATGAGATCGAGCTGAGCCGGGCGATACCGGCGGCCGTGGCGCGAGCACCGGAGCACCTGCGCAGCGCTGTAGAGCTGATCTGCGTGGCCATCGCCGAAAACACCGTGACCGGTGATGTCGCTGCGTTCGCCAAGGACGACACGGTCAAGCAATCGATCAAGGGCCTGATGGCCGATCACCTGCTGGACGAGGGCCGTCACTCCGGTTTTTGGGCGCGACTGGTACGCATCTACTGGCATACCGCAAGTGCAGATGACCGCCAGTACATCGCGCAGATCCTGCCGGTATTCATTGGCCATTACCTGACCAACGACATCCAGAAATCCTTCGACTTCCGATTGATCGACGCACTGCAGATCAACGACGCGGCGCGTCACGCACTCAAGAGCGAAGTGTCGGCAATGGCCTTCCCGATCAATCGCCATCACCCGCTGGTGGCCAACATTGTGCGGTTTTTCCACAGCAGTTCGCTGCTCGATTCGCCGTGCGTACAAACCGCCCTCAGCGACTATCTGGTTTGACGAGGAGCCCTTCATGAGACGTCTCGACATTTTGCTCACCGGAAAAAGCCAGGCCCTGACCGACCTGGCGCTGGAACTCGAACAACACGGTCACTCACTGACGCGGATCTGCGCGCTCGACGATATGCCTGGACAGGCTGATCTGCTGATCGACGATGGCACACCGTTTCAGTACATCGGGGATGCGCAACGACTGACATTGCAATTGGGTCTCGGCCTGGCACAGGCCTCCGGTCTGCCATCGCTGGACGTGTTGTGCTGCCACGGCTCAACGCTGCTGACCCGTGTACCCATTGCCGATGAACCGTCGGGTAACGGTCAGGTTTTGCGTATGCAGGCGATGACAGCACTGGTTGACCACGTGGCGCTGCTGGTCAGCCGCTACTCGCGCGATGCCGACTATTTTCGACATGCCGTACCCGCCGTACCCGCCCGCTTCGAGCGCATCGAGAGCCTGCGGTTCCTGGACAGCCTTGCGTTCGTGCATCGCCTCAATGGCACCGCCGACCCACGGCTGCAGCAACTGGCGCAAACGCCGATGATCGAAAGGCTGGAACAACAATTCATCCAGAGCGCCGACCACCCGGCCTTGAGCATCGCTGGCAATACCCTCGAGTATCGCCAGCTACACGCCCATAGCCGCGCCATCGAGCAACGTTTGCGACCGCTGCTGGATCAGCATCAAGGCCCGGTAGTCATCGGAATCTGCCTGCCCAAATGCAGTGCGCTGTATGCGGGAATCCTGGCGATCCTGGGCAGTGGCGCGGTGTACTTGCCGCTGGAGCCGAGCCATCCGATACAGCGTCAGCAGTACATCCTGTCGAACGCCGGCGCGGTGTTGTTGCTGCATGACGGCGAGCATCCCTTGGCGAGCGAGATGCCAGGGCTGGACATCAGCAGTATCGACGTCTATGACGCAGACCTCACTCAACCGTTGATGCGCCAACGCCCCGACCTCGATGCACCCTGCATGGCGCTCTACACCTCGGGCACCACCGGCCATCCGAAGGGCGTGCTGCTCAGCCAGGCCAACCTCGCGCACTTCACCCACTGGTACGCCGACTATATGCAGTTGACCGGACAGAGCCGGGTGTTGCAATTTTCTTCGTTGAGTTTCGACTCATCGCTGATCGACATCTTCCCGACCTTGTTACAAGGCGCCGAGCTGATCGTGCCCGGTGATGACCAACGCCGCGATCCGCTGCAACTTGTGGAACTGATTCGTCATCGACAACTGACCCACGCCTTTTTACCGCCCGCCTTATTGAGCATCCTGCCACTGGAGCAGTTGCAGTGCCTGGATCATGTGATGACCGGCGGCGATGTCTGCGAGCCGTGGGTCATCGAGCAACTGAGCCGTCAGGGCAAGCTCTACAACCTCTACGGGCCGACCGAAGCCACGGTGCTGATTACCGCGCGGCGGCTCCAGGCGGGCGACAACAACCGCTCGCTGGGTGCGCCGATCGCCAACAGCCAGGTGTTGATTCTCGATGATGACTTTCAACCGGTGGCCGAACAGACCGTCGGTGAGTTGTACATCGCCGGCCCGGGTGTGTGCCTGGGTTACCTGAACAACCCGCAGCAAACCGCCGAGCGCTATCTGGACCTGAACTTGCCTGACGGCCGGACCCTGCGCGTCTATCGCACCGGGGACATGGCGAAGTGGACGGCTGATGGGATCGAACTCTGCGGTCGGCGTGATAATCAGGTGAAGATTCGCGGCTTCAGGGTCGAGCCGGAAGAGATTGAGCGCTGTCTGCGCGACAGCCAGCTGTACCGCCAGGTTGCCGTGGTCATCGATAGCCAGCGACGGATTCTGGCCTTCCTTGCCCAACCTCAGGAAGACCTCCCCGGCACCGCTCGCCAAGCGTTGAAGGCCCACGCGACACAGCACCTGCCGGACTACATGCACCCCGTTGCATGGACCGAGCTGGCAAGCATGCCTTACGCCAGCAATGGCAAGGTCGACCGCAAGGCGTTGCTGGATCTGCCCGTGAGCGTCACCGATAACCCTTCACGGCGCCTGCCCGGCAACGCCGATGAGGCCCTGCTGCTGGACATCTGGGCCAAGTTGCTGGAGCTGCCGGCGAGCGACATTTCCACCGACGAAAGCTTCTTCAATCTGGGCGGGCACTCGATCCTGCTGTCACGCATGCTCCTGCGACTGCGCGAAGAATTCGGGCGCAGCATATCGATCAACCGCTTTATCGAACTGCCCACCATCACCAAACTGGCGACTCTGGTGCGCGGCTCCGGCAGTGAAGAGGTACTGAGCGAACAGGCCCTGCGCGATGCCTTCCGCGAACTGGATATTCAGCCGTTGCCCATCAGCCGCATGGGCGATGTGCACAAGGTGATCGTCACCGGCGCCAACAGTTTTGTCGGTGTACATATCGTCGAGGCGTTGCTGGCCTGGGGGGCCAGCGAAGTCGCCTGCCTGGTTCGTGACGGCAATGGGCAATCGGCGGACGAACGCTTTGCCCAGGCGCTGCGGGAGAACCGTCTGGAGCATCTGGAGATGAGCCGGGTGAGGGTTTACGCGGCGGACATAACGCGGCCGCAACTCGGTTTGGCGCCCGAGGCTTACCAGCGACTGGATCGAGAATTTGGCGCACTGGTGCACAACGCGGCCAACGTCAATCACGTCCTCGATTACGAGTCGCTGGCGCGGGACAACGTCGAGCCGATTTTCGAATGTTTGCGTCTGTGCGAAGGGCGCAGCAAAAAAATCTTCAATTTCGTCTCGACGCTCTCAGCCTCCAGCACGATATCCGCCGAAGGCCGAGTGCTTGAGTTGCCAGCCGCCCCGACACCACCCATCTACATCAAGAACGGCTACAACCTGTCCAAATGGGTCGGCGAGCGAATCCTCGAACGGGCGCGGGGGCTTGGGGTTCGGGTCAATCTCTACCGTCCCGGCAACATCAGCTTCAACAGCCTCACGGGTGTGTGCCAGCCACACAAGAACCGCCTGATGCTGATGCTCAAGGGCTCGATCCAGCTTGGCCAGGTGCCGGAATTCGCCTTGAACTTCGACCTGATGCCGGTGGACTTTCTCGCCCGATTCATCGCCTTCCACGCCAGTCGTTATCAACCGGAACAGGCTGTGTTCAACCTGCACAACCCCGAGCCCCTGAGCTGGGACAACTACGTGGCGTCCTTCCGCGAGGCAGGGCGTGAGTTCGCGATGGTCAGCGTCGCCGACTGGCAACAGCAACTGGGTCGGGTCGACAGCGACAACGCGTTGTTCGGCGTGCTGGGGTTCTACCTCAACGGCTTTGAGGAGGACATCGGCGACATCTCGATGATCGGGCACGACAACGCCCAGGCCGGCGTTCGGCTGATGGGTGCGCACTACCCGCAAAAGTCCCCGGCGCTGCTGCGTCGCGGCTGCGACTACCTCAAAGAAATCAACTTCATCTGACTCAACCCCAACGGAGCAAAACCATGAGTACTCTGCAACCCGATACCCTGATCAAAAACCCTCAAGGCTGCCACGTGGTGTCCTCGGTGGACGTTCCCGCCGACGCTGCGCAGGTATGGGCCGTAGTCGGTAACTTTGCCCGCTTCGATCGCTTCATTCCGGCACTGTCGCACATCGAGATGACCGGTGATGGGGTGTCATCGCTACGTAAAAAGTTTTTCAAGGACGGCAACCTGGTGGTCGAACAACTCAACTCTCGGGACGACCAGGCACGGCACATGACCTGGACCACCATTTACAACACCCTGGGTGTGGCCAATCTGTGGGCAGCGATGAGCGTTGAACCACTGAATGCGGGCAAGTCCCGAGCCACCTGGACCATCATCGCCGAACCGGCGCAGGGCGCCGCCGAGGCGCTACCGGGCTTCAAGGATTTCGTACAGGGTTTTGCCGATGATGCGATGAACAACGTGCTGAAACTGTTTGCCTAAAATGTGAAAAAGCCCGTTGTGGAGAGGCTCCGCAACGGGCTTTTCCGTACCCCTGAAACGACGAAACCCCTGTCTGCGTTAGCAGACAGGGGTTTCGGAATTCAATCTTGACGATGACCTACTCTCACATGGGGAAACCCCACACTACCATCGGCGATGCATCGTTTCACTGCTGAGTTCGGGATGGGATCAGGTGGTTCCAATGCTCTATGG